>CAYZLS010000172.1:0-993 GCA_964479355.1 uncultured Wenzhouxiangellaceae bacterium
CATAACAGATAACATTGACGTTTTGGGTCTATTACCGGTTGTCTGGCATTTGAAAGAGGATGCAAGTCCCTACATCACACCGGGTGGGCTGGTTCAGAAAGATCCGGATAATGGCTTACTAAATATTGGGGTCCGCCGCCACATGGTAAGCCATGAGCGCTATGAACCGGATCAAATCGGAGTGCAAATCGGCTCACAGACACCCGGTGGGAAGATCATTCAAAAATATCATGATAAAGGTGAGCCTTGTCCGATGGCAATATGTCTTGGGCCGGACCCAGTAACTCAATTACTTTCCACTTATTCGTCACCGCATTACTGGATGGATCCGCCGTACAGTGAATTTGATATGACCGGTGTGATCAGTGGCCGACCTTTGGAACTTGTCAAATGCAAAACCATCGATCTTGAAGTACCGGCCAATACCGAAATTGTGATTGAAGGACTATCACCACCCCCCCCCAATAATAAGATCGATGAAGGACCGATGATGGAGTTCACCGATTATTCAGGTACGGTAGTGGCGGCCATTCCTTTTATGCAGGTAACTGCAATAACACACAGGAAGAACCCGATTTTTCATACCTGCATGTCAGGCAATTCCGAGGAACACCGGGTCGGTTGTATCTGGTCGTTCTTCGGGTATGAACAAATGGGTCTGGCGCAGATCAAAAAACAGTTTCCTCACGTAGTGGATATCGGGATCTATGCAGGCTCTCACGGGTTTCATGCCGTTGTTTCCATGAAGAAGACATATGAGGGTGAGGACAGGCAAGTACTGCAATATATGCTGGCAACCCAGTACTTTAAATTCGTCACAGTTGTTGATGACGATATCGATCCCCACAACAGCGAGCAGGTTGAATGGGCGAAAGCGACACGTTCCGGCAAGCGTCCAGAGGATTATATTATCTCCCCACTGATGCCGACCTGGGAAATGGATCCAGAAATTGACGAGCATTGGCGCGTAGCGAAGTTGGGCATACTGGCAAC
>CAYZLS010000172.1:1003-2298 GCA_964479355.1 uncultured Wenzhouxiangellaceae bacterium
GAGTCTTATATGCAACCGGCACCCGATGCAGCTATGATAGAAAAAATGCGGCCCATATTTGAAAAATATATAAAGTAGCCGAAAAGTGAAAATCGCAGATATTATCGAGTAATAATCACTGGGTATATTGACACCGCAAACAAAATCTCTATCGGCATGGCAAGGAAGAACTCAAAAAACTGGCAGATGTCAGAACAGCAGCGTGTGCTGTTACCGGATATAAGCGGTAATGAAATTAATGGTCTGGGTGACGAGGAAGTTCGAAGACCACGAATAGTATACTGGCCCAATGACGGGGCACGCAGTGAACTCGAAAATTCAGGCAGCGCCAGCAAACACCCCTTTGGTGAAGTCATTAACTGGTTCCGGCGCCAGACTCCCGCAGTCAAACATGTTTACACTGATTTTGGAAACCGGGCTCCAAAGGTCCTAGATCCTGTAGCTGAGGTCTATGCCGATGATACCCCGGCAAACTGGACTGCCAGGGTGAAAGAATTCGTGCTTGAGAACGAAGGTGATCTCGTTGGTATATGCAAACTTAATCCAGACTGGTTTTATGACGAAATGGAAGTCCCTGATCTGCCCTGGGTGGTGGCGATCGGCGCTAAAATGGATTTTGACAAAATGCAACATGTACCACCCAGCACTGATGACCCAGTCTCAGCTATCGAAGTCGGTGAGGTTTATAACAAGGTTGATCGCGCTGCCGGCAAACTGGCGAACTGGATTAGGGGCCAAGGTTGGTATGGGGAAAATCAGGGTGGGCCGAACTCGGGTCAGATGACCCTGATTCCCGCGGCTCTTAAGTGTGGTTTCGGGGAACCCGGAAAACACGGATCTATCATCAATAGAAAATATGGTTCACTGATCCGGCTTTCCGCGGTGAGGACGGACCTTCCACTGGTTCCGGACAATGCCGTTATCTTTGGTGCTGACGAATTTTGTATGAAATGCAGGGCTTGCACCAGAGCTTGTCCGGTTGATGCCATCTGCGATGAAAAGCAAATGGTGAGAAGTGAGACAAAGTGGTATGTCAGTTTTGACAAGTGCATACCTTACTTTAATGAAAATTATGCCTGTGGGATCTGCATTGCCGTTTGCCCTTGGAGCCGACCCGGTGTGTCACAAAAACTGGTCGAAAAGATGACAAAATGGAAAGCCCGGACTCGAGAATAATAATCGCTGCGATTTACTGAAAAAGAGACATTTCCGGCAACTCGTACACTATGCGGGCGAGGTCGAACTGTCTGCCCTGCGAGCGACCCGCCAGGAAAAAACGCCTGAGAACACCGCCA
>CAYZLS010000172.1:2308-4851 GCA_964479355.1 uncultured Wenzhouxiangellaceae bacterium
GAATTGCGCCGAAAATACCGACAGCCAAGAAACCACTGCCTGATAACAGCAACAAACTTACCAGAAACGGTCCCAGCGCTGTCGCTCCTGTCTGGACGACGATGGAAGCGGCTGCGATGCGGCCGCCCGGATCAATGACCGCCGTTGATGCTCTATACAATGGGACCAGATAGAGCAACGCTATATTCATCAACACAAACGTAATGAAATACATCTCATAGAACAAGGCCCCGCCAAACAAAGCACAGGAGATGCATTGCAAAATCACCCCGGCGACGATCGGTTTACGGTAACCCCATCTATTGTGGGCAAAGTTCGCCAGGATCGGACTGGCCGGCACCAACAATATCATCACGACGAAAGCCATTGCAATCTGGTCGTGATCCAAATCCAGGTTGACGGCGATGCGCTCCGAGAACGCCCACAAACTGTTAACACCTATGTACAAACACGCGATACCCGCCAGGACCCACGGAAACGGACGCCACACGTTGTGAGCCGACACGGAGACCGCACTGTTTTGTTCCAGCCTCGGCATCGCGAACAAAAATGAAGCTCCGATAACACTGACCACGAGGGCGATATAAAATATCGTAATGGAGCCATAGTAGGCGTGGAGCATGGGCCGACTGAGATAAATAGCCGTTGCCAGAACGACGTAGCCGAAGGTGATTATGGAGAAGGTCTTTACGGGACGCGGCGTTGCTGCCGCCGTTGCGGTGCCGATCGTAAGCAACGCCCCCTCACCGATACCGGCTCCCACCCGGCTCGCCAGATACAAATTCCAATCAGTGTACATCGCGGCGATAAAGTGCGCGCAGATGGTGACTAGCACGGCGCCCAATGCCAGCTTGCGCCGATCGAGTTTGTGGATGCAAGTCGTCAGGATCGCAGCGATCACAGTCATCGACACAAACTGCAAGGAGGAAACTAGACCGGCGGCACCACTGGACACCGCGAAACGCTCCACAACCCCACCCAGAATAAAGGGCAGGGACAATATACTGACTTCTCCGACGCACACAGCTGCGACGACAGCCGCGAGTTCAGGTTTGGTAAAATTTCTAACTTTCATAGCGATTTGGCCTTCCACGTTGAACTTCATTCAGTCTATAGCCCTGGACCTGGGCTGCTCGGGTAATAATTGTGAATTTCATATGCCACCCCGTAATTATGATAAGAAGAGTGGCGCTGATTATAGTGGACGTCGCCAATTCTGGCATGGCTATCGACAGTAGTATGAGCATTGCCGGCATCAGGTTTCCTACGATGATTTGAATCGAATGAATCTTTCCCAGAGTTGAGATCGTAACTGTCGGCACCTTGGATTCACCAAGGTTTTTTCGGTAGATTAGCCAGGAAAATATTCGTGTCACCAGAAAAGCCAAGCAGGCGAGATTCAATTCCATAGGCACTTTATGTTGCAGACAAAGAAATAGTAACAATATTGCTGTGCCTTCACATAATCCCGTGACAACAATCAGGCGTACGATGGTTGGTTCCCGCCATGATGGGATGCCTTTGCTTGCTTTTAGCATTTGCCCCTGGCAGAAAAGAAATACTAAACCTGCGATACCTGCAATCCCCATGATGAATGGAATTTTGAAGGCAATCCCGATGAAGGTGAACACAAATAGTACGACAGCGACCGACCCTTCTCGCGTCATCCAGGATGTTTGCGGATGAAAAAAGACGTTCAGAAATCGCCAGGGGCGTCCAATCTCCAGCCAGACAGAAAACAGGCCCAAACCAACAAGGGCCAGTGCGATTAAGCCCAGTGACTGTGGTGGGCTAGTGGGATATGAAGCGACAGCAGCCATGAACACTAACGCACCGCCGCTACCACCCAACATGAAGTTGCCTGCGGCACGCCAATCCCAGCTGGTTTGCAAGGTACTACCAAATCTATTCACTTTGTAGCTCCTCCGGTATTTCTTTGTCGCACAGATAATAAAAACCTGGTTCTGTACCCAGTTCTGCGTGCATCTGAAACCATGTGTTTTCAGCCAGTAATTCAGAGGCGTTGCTCGTCTCATCTTCGATGTCACCAAAGCTGAGGGCATCGACGATACATGCGTTTACACAGCTAGGTGTTGCATCTGGGTCGATACCTGGTGTTAGTCCTTGTTCCAGCCCTGCGTCTACTCGATCAGAGCAAAAAGTACACTTTTGTGCCACGCCAATGGTTCTCTCATCAAAGCGTTGCGCTTCTATTTCCGTGGGTTGATTACCGTAGGCAAATTCAGCTTTCTCAACCTTGTACCGGGCTTGATAAGGACAGGCCACAATGCAGTAACTGCAACCGATACAAAGGTCATAATCAATGGTCACAATACCGTCATCACGTTGACCGGTAGCTGTACTGGGACAGACATGCATACAGGGTGGGTCAGCACAATGTTGGCAGCCGACGGGCATAAACACGCGTTGCGCATCCGGATATTCGCCCCATTCCAGGTCAAGAACTTTGCGCCACTGCACTCCGAGTGGGGTAGCATTAGTATGTTTACAGGCCGCGGTACAGGTCTGACAACCGACACAAC
>CAYZLS010000173.1:0-4837 GCA_964479355.1 uncultured Wenzhouxiangellaceae bacterium
CACGGGCGATGTGGGTATAAATCTGCGTGCTTGAAAGATCAGTGTGCCCGAGCAACAGCTGTACCACACGCAAATCCGCACCATGATTGAGTAAATGTGTTGCAAAAGAGTGACGTAGCATATGTGGTGATAATTTTTGCTGAATATCAGCGCGCTGGGCGTAGCGTCGCAATAAATGCCAAAATGCCTGGCGGGTCATGCCCGCTTTGCGCGTAGTCACAAATAGACTGTCCGTTTGCACCCCTTTTAACAATGCGGGTCTGGTCGCAGACAAATAAACCTCCAGGCTGTTGCGGGCCTCATCGCCAAAGGGTACCAGCCGTTCTTTTTGTCCTTTACCGGTTACCCGGAGCACGCCCTGGTTCAGGTTGAGGTTAGACAAATTCAAACCTACTAATTCACTTACCCTCAAGCCGGTGGCGTACATCAGTTCCAGCATGGCCCGGTCACGCGCACCCAGGGTAGTTTGCACATCTGGCGCTGCCAGCAATGAGTCGACCTGTTGTTCCGTTAATGCCCGGGGTAATCCGCGCCCGATTTTGGGGCTTTCAATCAAAGCCACGGGATCATCGCTGAGCACAGCTTCGCGTACTAACCAGCGGTAAAACTGGCGATAGGCAGACAGGTACCTTGCGACTGAACGAGGGCTTTTGCCGGCCCGGACTTCCGCTGCGAGATTGGCTAGCAGGTCTTCACGTTGTGCTGATTTGAGTGTTTTACCCTGCACGGCAAGCTGATCACGCAACTGGATCAAGTCATACCGATAACTTTGCAGACTGTTTTGACTCAGCCCACGCTCCGCCCAGAGATTATCTAGGAAGCGTTCAACCAGAGGGTCTTGCTGCATGCTTTGCTACTGGCCCAGGCAATTCAATACCGCTTTCCATTTAATTCTGAGCCAGCTTTCGGGCCCGTTCTTCACGCATATGATTCATCCATTGCTGGGCAGCTTCCTTGATTTTCGGGTACTTGCCGGCACGACCCCATGCAGTACTGGCCTTGCTGTAGTGCCCTAGATTGAATTCACTCATGCCCAGCAGCAGATAGGCTTCGCCAGTTTTGCGATCACTAAAACCGCGTTTCTCAAGCGCCGCAGTTAACGCCTCTGTTGACTCTTCCCAGCGCTCCATATCTACCAGGATATAGGCACGACGCAAATCGATACTACCTTCATCAGACACTTTGCCTGCCTGCTCATAAGCGGCCAGGGCATTTTTCATCTCCTCAGCGACATACCAAGCATCAGCTGCCATGGTCCAGTTTTTCGTGCTCGCCTTTACAATGCCTTTTTCAATGCCTTCTTGCAGTACTTTCGCAGCCTTGAATGGCACATCACGATTGGAATACAAATTGGACAAATACATTACTTCGGTTTGCTTATCCAACATATCGCGGCGGTGGGCCAACGCGATAACAGCCAATGCCTTGTCGTCTTTTTCAAGTTTGTAATAGATTTGTGAAAGTTGCACCCAGTAGTCTTTCTTATCCGGCCACGCCTCAATCATGATTTCCAGCGTCTCAGCTGCTTGTGGAAACTGTTCCAATTCAAAATGGGAGGCAAGTTTTAACAGATACCAGGCTTGTTTGGGATCTTCGGACATAGAAATGGCCGTTTCAATCGCCGGTATCACGTTTTTCCAATCTGTTTTTTGTGCGTAAATGGATGCTTTCAGAACCCAGGAGTTTGCGGTGATCTTTTCAGGTGCTACCTTGCACATCCACAATGCCAGCTTGTCCAGGGCATCATCGTAGTGTTCCTTCATGTAATACAATTGTGCAATCTGGTACATCAGCGCAAAATGTGTCTGGTCGGGCAGTGCATCGAAGGCCATCGTTTGCTCAAAATATGCCAGGGCCGAATCGTAATCTGACCGCACCCACTGCACCTGGGCCAGCGCCTGGGCCACTACCGCCTTGAGGTATTTGCCGCGCGCCCGGTTGTTGATGCGTAAAAACTTCTCGTAAGCAATGTCATAGAGTTCGTTACCTACATCCTCGTAGGCATCGTTCATTTTTTTCCAGGTCGCTTCATCCAGCGGCTTGGAAAGTTTGCCCCGCTTATTTCCACAGGCCAAGGCCTGGGCCAGCGCCTGCCCGGAAATTAACACTGCGGCCACTGTAAAAAGGACTGTCAAAACGAGCTTTTTTTTCAGGATGTTCATTCAAAGGGGCCTTTAAACACTTACCAAGTCGCTGCTTTGATAGCCCAAATGCTATCAGGCAAGGCACAAGGAGTGTAGTTTGCTAATTCCAAATGAGCGACGAGCAACGCAGCATAGCGGCATTTGCGCCAACAACCCAAGGGTCGGATCCCATTTTGCCCACTACGGTATCTCTCTTCACTAAGGTACCTATAATACATTACGTTCATTGTTCCAAATCGAATGCAATGATCTGGGTGGCAGGACGATCCACGGCTTGCCCATCGACAATCCGTGGCTTGAATTTCCACTTCAGAATAGCCCTGATCGCTTCACGGTTAAATATACGCTTCGGCTTGGCATCGATCACCCTTGGGCTTTTCACGGTGCCTATCGTTGTGATTGTAAATTCAACCTTAACCCATCCTTCTATCCCCTGCATGGCCGCATCGCGGGGGTACATGGGGCGAATCACCACAATCGGGATAATATCGCCCTCCGCCGTCTTGTCCACCGTTGCAAAATTGCCGATGAACATACCTTCACCACCGGACATCGGAACATCTAGCTTGGGTAAGTCCAGTTTTGGCATGTTTTGCACGGTTTTGTCCATCTTGGATACTTGCATTTTCGGCGGTGGTGGCGGGTTCTTGGGTGGGGGTGGTTTTTTGGGGATACGCCGGTTCTTGGTCATCACCTCATCCGGAATATCAACCGGACCGAAGTGAATTCCGGCGATGGCTTCCAATTCATCGTTATTGCCACCACCAGAGGAAATCAGTTTAAACATGAAAAGGAATAAACCAAAAGTCACACCGACTGCAAGCAGGGCAGCAATGAAGCTTCTCAGTTTATTCATCATCGGAACAGTATCCTGTCAACCCATATAGCACTGGCTCACCCACCGGGGGGTTCAGCGGAAATAGCGATGCCTTCAACGCCTGCCATCTTGGCCTGGTCTATCACCTTCGTGATCGTGCCAATCCTAGAGTCCTTGTCAGCAATAATGACCACACTGTCCTTTGGGTTTTCTGCTTTAGCCTGCTCAACCATTGAGCGCACTTCCCGCAATTCAATCAAACGTTTACTCATCCAGATGTCATCATTCGACTTGATGCCGATGAGGATGGTTCCGTTGCGCAGTGAAACAGCTTGCACAGCCTCCGGCTTGGTAATGGTCGCGCCCGTCTCCTTGGTAAAGGATGTCGTCACGATGAAGAAGATCAACATGATGAAAACAATATCAAGCATCGGCGTGATATTGATTTCTGCGTCTTCTGTATGTGCATGTCTCCTACCCATGCATTAGTTCCTCATGTATTTTCAGCCACCTGCGCAAACCGCAGACATGCTACGGCATTAATGTGATTGCAGTAGGTCACTCAATTTTTCAGTTTCAGTAACCGCTTTATGTTCCAGCCAAGTTCCGAAATACACACCGGAAAGGGCGGCCACCATACCGGCCATGGTCGGGACGGTTGCCATGGAAACACCTGCAGCCATGGCGCGCGCATTGCCGGTTCCAGCGTAAGTCATCACATCAAAAACACTGACCATGCCGGTTACCGTCCCCATCAGACCTAACAACGGGCAAATTGCAATCAACGCCTTAATCAAACCAATATTTTGTTGCAGAGCGATAGAGGTTTTTGAAATCATTTCATCGCGGATACGCTTGGCATACCAGGAATGGGTGTCCGCCCGGGATTCCCAGTCGGCTACGATGTCACCCTTTTCACTTGGGTGCACCCGGTAGAAATACCACACCCGCTCAATGATAAATGTCCACATAAGAAACAATACCAACATGATACCGTAGAGGACATCCCCTCCCAATTCCAGAAAGCCCCGGATAGAACCAATGGCATCATAAAACCAGATCATTCATTACGCTCCGCCAGCCTGGCGATTATTCCGGCAGCCTGTTCTTCCAGAACCTGGATCAATGCCTTGCTCTTGCCTTGCAAGAAGGCGTGCAATAGTGTCAGGGGGATGGCAACCACCAGTCCAAGCACAGTCGTTACCAAGGCGGTGGATATGCCTCCGGCCATCATGCGTGGATCACCGGTACCAAATAATGTAATCATCTGGAAAGTTGCGATCATACCCACGACGGTACCCAACAAACCTAACAACGGCGCTACTACATACAGTACTTTGATGAAACTCAGACCGGTTTCAAGCGGCGCGGATTCACGCAGAATGGCTTCATCTAGTTTCAACTCGAGTGTTTCAATATCGGTTTCGGTATTGTCAGTGTAAATGGCCATGACACGGCCAAGCGAGTTACCCTTATTGGCAAATTCGGTCTTGAGCTGTTTACGCATCCTGCCACCGGTGGAATACAGTACAAATGCTTTCCAGAAGCACAGCAATAAACCCAGTATACCCACGCCGATGATGACATAGCCAACGGGGCCGCCATCTTCTTTAACACGCTCAATCGGGGTCTTGCTCTGGACCACTGCACGCAGAATTTGTCCACGGGTAAAGTCAACTGCCATGGCAACCATTTCACCTGGGGCGGCTTCTTGCAGGTCATTTGCCATCGATTGAAAACGAGCGGTGGGTTGACGGGCAAGCTCAATCAAGTTATCTGTGCTCTTGGCAGAATCCCAATCAAGGAAGCTGCCATTGCTAACCGCATTAAATACCCCGACACGAACCACTTCCAGATTTTCTTTGGCTCCATTGGC
>CAYZLS010000174.1:0-4818 GCA_964479355.1 uncultured Wenzhouxiangellaceae bacterium
ATTGATTTTACTTGCATCTGTAAGGACACCTGCTTTTTCAACAAAATGACGATTGAATTCGGTCGATGCCGTTAACTCTTTGGCTGCAGCTTCAGAATCTATACGGATTTCCATCAACAAATGGGGTGCCGGAACGTCATCTAAACGGGGCACATCACCCGTGTAAGGGGTGTAAAACTCTACTGCACTAACATAGGGGTTGGATTTCAGGTAGGACAAGGGCTCACCAAGAAAATGATTATTCAGTGACACAGAACTAAACGCCGTCATCCAGATGGTTACAAAGACAGTAATATTCATCAAATCATACCTTTCCCGGAGTATTTTAGTAGGCAGTCAATGTATCTTATAGTTATAAAATCTTAAACTAAATAGATTATCAATTGAAATTCTATTTTTTATTACCCGAAAATTGATTCCTTAAAAGAAAGACCGAGTTTGATTAGGGCAAGTAACCAAATAAAGCTTGGGGCTGTCCCAGAAAACTAATGCCGCCACTATTGGGAACAGAACGGCAAATAGTCAGGGAAATTACATGGGCTGTTATTTCAGTGGATGTTGAAGAATAATATTTTCTTGTCGCTCCGGTCCGGTTGAGATCATGTGTATCGGTACAGCGCACATTGCCTCCACTGCTTGCAAGTAATGTTTTGCGTTCACGGGCAAATCATCAAAGTGAGTCAACCCACGGGTAGGTTCGCTCCAACCGGCAAATGATTCGTACTCCACTCCCAGTTCATCCCACTCCTCAGCATTGGTTGGCGGCACATCGAGCAATTCACCTTCAAAGCGGTAAGCGGTGCCAACTTTGATGGTTTCCACGCCATCGAGCACGTCCAGTTTGGTGACACACAAACCACGCACCCCATTGGTATGAACGCTGCGACGCAATGCGACCGCATCCAGCCAACCACAACGACGTGCTCTGCCAGTAGTGGCGCCAAATTCGTCGCCGCGCGTGGCAATTCCAGCACCGACATCATCAAACAATTCAGTCGGGAACGGCCCCGACCCGACCCGGGTCGTATAAGCCTTGCTGATGCCGAGCACATAATCAATCACATCGGGACCGACCCCGGCACCCGTGCATACTGCTCCGACCGTGGTGTTGGATGAAGTGACAAAGGGGTAAGTACCATGATCAATATCCAACAAACTACCCTGCGCCCCTTCATACAGTATGCGTTTACCCTGGGCTCGTAATTGGTGGAGCTTTCCACTGACATCCATCACCAGTTCCGTAAAACAGGCTCCCAATTGCAGCGCATCATCCAGCACTCGGTCAAAAGACAGGCGGCGCATGCCAAAATACTTATCCAGTACGAAATTATGGAAGTCCAGTGTTTCCGCCAGCTTTTCAGCGAGTAATCCAGGGTTGTATAAATCTGAAATCCGGATACCCCGACGAGACACTTTATCCTCATAAGCCGGTCCGATACCCCTACCGGTCGTACCAATGGCATTCACACCACGGGCTTTTTCACGGGCCTGGTCCAATAATTCATGGTAAGGCATGATCACGGGGCAAGCAGGTGAGATTCGCAAACGGGAGCGCACATCGATACCCTGGGACTCCAGCGCCTCAGTTTCATTTTTTTAGCGCCTCAAGTGACACGACCACCCCATTGGCGATCATGCATTGCACAGCCGGGTTCAAAATCCCGGAAGGGATCAAATGCAATACCGTTTTATTACCATCGATAACCAGTGTGTGTCCTGCATTGTGTCCGCCCTGAAAGCGCACAACGGCATCCACGTCATGACTCAACAGGTCGACAATTTTCCCCTTGCCCTCGTCTCCCCATTGGGTACCCAGCACTACAATGCTTTTGTTCATGTCGGCGTTGACCTGGAATTGAATTGAATCATGTCAGAATGTATAACAGCAACGCGCCCACGAGCATGCTGATTGTGCCGGCAATACGGATTCCCTGATTACCCAGCCTGGCAGCGTCACGCATAACCTTCACCCACAGCGAAGGGGCGATGACCGGCAGCAAACCTTCAATGATCAGTACCAGGGCCAGCGCGGTCAGTAGATCTTCTTTCATGCTAGTGCCAAACAATCTGCTGCGTTTATTTCTTTTTACCCCCACCCTGCCCAAAGTAATCAAAAAACTCTGAGCCAGGATCAAGAATAAGCGTATCGCGGTTGTTGCCAAAGGCTGCACGGTACGCTTGCAAACTGCGGTACAGACTATAGAACTCCTCATCCTTCCCGTAGGCCTGCGCGTAGGTATTGGTGGCAATAGCGTCACCTTCACCACGTATTAACTGGCCTTCACGTTCGGCTTCTGCGAGCAATACCTGCACCTGGCGATCGGCATCAGAGCGAATTCTCTCGGCTGCCTCCCTGCCTTCAAAGCGGTACAGGTTAGCCGCTTTTTGACGATCTGCTGCCATCCGGCGGAACACCGATTCGCGCACATCATCGGGCAACTCAATGCTCTTAATACGGACATCCACCACTTCGATACCAAATTCTTCAGCAGCAGCATTAGCTGCCTCCGCCACAGCCTTCATGGTCGTTACGCGTTGCTCGGATACGACTTCGACCAACGTGCGGGCTGCTATCTGGTTACGTGCAAACGATTTAAGGCAATGGATTCGTTCCCCTGGGTTGAGGTATAGAACCGTGCGACATCCACAATTCGCCACTTTACAAAAGAGTCGACGTTGACGTATTTCTGCTCTGAAGTCAGCATTAACTCGGGCGATGTATCCAGGGTCAGAATGCGCTTATCAAATTTACGGATATTGTTGACAAATGGCCATTTCACATTCAAGCCAGGCGTGTAGTCCACGCGCACGATACGACCTAACTGAAAGCGGATCGCATATTCTGTTTCATTGACCGTGAATAAACTGAACCCACCCAACACAAGCAATACAATTATCAATACAGGTCTGCTCATTGTCTTCTCCCCCGTGACTTGCTACGAGAATCATTACCATCCTGCTGGCTATCGACACCAATGGGTTCATTAACCCTGATGGGTGGTACTATATTGGCAGCATTAGCTCCACTGTCCGAAGAGCCCAGTGGCAAGTACAAAATGTTGCCGCTTGAATCCACATCGAGAAAAACTTTTCGGTTTTTTGAATATACGTTTTCCATGGCTTCAAGGTATAGCCGTTTCCGCGTTATCTCAGGCGCCAACTGATACTCTGTCAGCACCTGTATGAAGCGGCCCGCTTCACCTTCTGCCTGCGCGATGATTGAGGCTTTGTAACCCGCAGCCTCCTGCCCAATGCGCGCCGCGGTTCCTCGGGCGGCAGGTATGACGCTGTTAGCATGTACGCGGGCCTCTTCGGTGAATCGTTCGCGATCCTCTCGTGCCCGAATAACATCAGAATAAGCCTCCCTGACCTGGGTGGGCACGTTCACATCCACCAGGTTGAACTCGGTGATCTGTAAACCCGCCTGATATAAATCCAGGGTCTCTTGCAACACCCGCTGGGTTTCAATCCGCACTATAGTTCTTGCGGTACCTTCTAAAATGGCGTCCAGGGTATTGGTGCCAACCGATTCGCGCAACGCGCTTTCTGCCGCCTGGCGCAGGGTAAGTTCAGGATCACGTACTTTAAACAGGAAATGCTGTGCATTATTGATCCGGTATTGAACCTTGTAAATAAATTCCACTAGGTTTTCATCTCCGGTAAGCATATGGCCCCGGTCTTCAACTACTCGGACATTACTCACATTGACTTTGGTGATGACTTCAAATGGCCTTGGTAAGGTCAGGTTGAAGCCAGGGTTCAAAGTGCGGGAATATTTACCAAAACGCAACACAACACCCTGCTCTGCCTGGTCGATAACATGCACCGAATTCCAGCCTCCCCAAAAAATGAGCAGCAGCAATAGCGGGAAAAACGCGGCGGCGGCGCCGCCGGTATTGCCAGAACCATTCTTTTTAGCCTTGCCACCCCCAAATATTGATTGCAGGCGCCGACTTGCATTACGAAATATCTCTTCCAGGTCAGGCAGTTGCTGGCCGCCTGAATTCCAGGGATCTTTATCTCCCTTGCCGGGTTCTTTCCAGGGCATTAGGTTCTCCAGTGATGGATATGATGGTGAGGTATGTTACACACGAATCGGGTTTATGACAGGCACACTAAACACCAGTACATTGTTCATTGAGAGCCTATTTTAGGCGTCGCCTTGCTGCACGGCAAGTGCCAAAGGTGCCAATAATGAATCTCGTACCAGCATCCCTTCAGCGCCCGGCATCCGGCTTAACTGTTTTGCATCCTGATGGGACAGATCAATATGTAAAAGCCATTGCCCATCTGCGTTTATTTTTTCTTCTTCAACCGCTCCCAGGTCGAATAAATGTGAGCGTAATTTTGCATGCTGACCATCGAGGCTGATCCAGGTGTGAATGCGCTCACCCTTCAGGCGCTGAGCGATGGCTGTTTTGAGCTCAGCCAGACCAGTCTCGTGTAATGCAGAAACATCAATCCTTTCTACCTGCCCATCAGCGCCCAGGTGGGTCGCTTCCGGTCGATCGATGAGGTCAATTTTATTAAATATGCGGACAATTGGTATGTCACCAGCATCCACACTTTCCAGTACCACCTCCACGTCATGTTCCCGTTGTTGTCGGAAAGGGTCGGATGCATCAATGACATGTAACAACAGGTCAGCCTCGCGAGTCTCCTGCAAAGTTGCATGAAATGCCGCAACCAGTTCATGTGGCAAATCACTCACAAAACCCACGGTATCGGCCAATAGGATATTCGAGGCAGTAACATCAGCCAGTTGCCGGACCGTTGGATCTAGGGTTGCAAACTGCATATCCCGAGTGTCCACATTAG
>CAYZLS010000175.1:0-3212 GCA_964479355.1 uncultured Wenzhouxiangellaceae bacterium
TGCAATACCGCCGCCGGCTATCAGCAACGGACGCCGTGCTTGAGACAGCATGTCGCTGGCGGCCTTTATTTCCCTAGCACCCGCTTGACGCACTTCCGGCGAGGCCAGTGGCTGGTATTCCGGCTCTACTGCCACGGCCATGGCAATGTCCTTGGGGAAATCGATCAATACCGATCCAGGGCGGCCGCTTTGAGCGAGCTGAAACGCTTCATCAACCAGCTGTGGAATACTCGCGATATCCCGCACGATGTAGCTGTGTTTGACAATCGGCAAGGTGATCCCCAAAATATCAACTTCCTGAAATGCATCCGTACCGAGCAAGCTCGTAGGCACCTGCCCGGTGATCACCACCATCGGCACCGAATCCATGTAAGCATTGGCAATACCGGTGACCAGGTTGGTAGCGCCAGGCCCGGAGGTGGCAATACATACACCCGCCTTGCGTGTGATCCTCCCATACGCATCGGCCGCCAGGGCCGCACCCTGCTCATGCCTGCACAGAAAATGTTGCAAACCAGAGCCTACCAACGCGTCATACAACGGCATGATGGCACCACCCGGGTAGCCAAAAACATGTTCTACGGCATTGCGCTGCAAAGCGTCGATCAACATTTGCGAACCGCTGCGAAGATTTACAGCCGGATGAGTGGAAGCGCTCATGCAGACTTACCTCAAGCAGTCCGCTGGGATTTCTTTGGCTGGGATATCCAGCTCATGCGCTCGCGCAACTTGCGGCCAACTTTCTCGACCGGGTGTTCTCGACGTTCTGCCAGCATTGATTGATAATTCTTTGAGCTGTTTTTGTACTCATCCATCCAGCGCCTGGCAAATTTTCCGTTCTGAATATCGGTCAGCACTTCTTGCATTCGTTCTTTCACCGAAGCGTCCAATATCCGGGGCCCGGATACCAAGTCGCCATACGACGCAGTGTCGGAGATGAATTCATACATTTTGTCAACACCGCCTTCGTATAACAGGTCCACGATCAACTTCAGCTCATGTAAACATTCAAAATAAGCAGCTTCTGGCTGGTAACCCGCTTCTACTAGGGTCTCATAGCCATAGAGCACCAATTGAGTGGTACCACCACATAAAACGGCCTGCTCGCCAAACAGGTCGGTCTCTGTTTCCTCAGCAAAGGTCGTGTCGAGCACCCCGGCACGGGTGCCACCTATGGCATGTGCATAACTCAGCGCCCGCGCTGCTGCCTCGCCACTGGCATCCTGATGCACGGCCCGCAAACAAGGTACGCCACGGCCCTGTTCATACTGGCGGCGAACCAGATCACCGGGTGACTTGGGTGCAACCATGATTACATCCACACCTTCCGACGCTTCAATTACACCAAAATGGATGTTGAATCCATGAGCAAATAACAATGCATCACCACCTTGAAGATTGCCCTTGATATCCGCAAAAACCTGCGGCTGCGCCATATCTGGCATTAGCATGCAGATCACCTGTGCGCGTGCGGCCGCCGCAGTAAAAGTCAAAACATCAAAGCCATCCTCGGCGGCACCAATTGCAGTTGGCCCGCCTGCACGGGCACCGATAATGACTTCATAACCGGAATCACGCAGGTTCTTAGCGTGTGCCTTGCCCTGACTGCCATAGCCGAGCACGGCGATCGTTTTGTCCTGCAACGCGTCATGGGTAACATCTGCTTCGGTAAATAATTTCATTGTTTAACTTCCTTTGTATTCATTATGGGATTACTTAATAAATCAATGACAGCCGCTGGAGCTCTGTCCAAAAAAAACCCCGATTCCTTGCGGTTGCGGGGTTTTGTTGTTTTGTTCGTCTGGGTGTTTAGGCGACCAATGCTACCCCGCTGAGTGTGGGAATAATCACTAGGACTAGCACCAGGACAAATACGGTATTTGCACTTAACGCCAGGCGACCAACACCCGCACCGGCTTCTCGGCTTACGCTTTGTTGACCTGCTTCAAGTTGTTGCAAATGCATTGACATGCTGACTTTATCCCATTGTTGGTATGTGCTGTCAACACTTTTTTTGATATTGTCTGTAACTGCTCTGTTTACCCCGACTGAAAATAACTGCCTGACCATGCCTGTCAAAGCGCGCTATTTGGTGTCCAAAAAAACGCTAATAAGTTACAATACAGGACTAATTCCGGCAGCTACTGAGCAATCCAAACAGCCAATTTTGTGCACCATGCATTGTGCTTTATTCCAAAAGCTAATTGCATGACTTTTTCCAAACGATTTCACCTCCTGAAGGAGCATCAATGGGAATTTTCGAAACGATTGAATCCACTCAACATGAGCAAATCATGGTTTGTAACAATAATGATGCCGGTCTCAAGGCCATCATAGCAATCCACAATACGACATTAGGCCCAGCCCTGGGTGCTGTCCACCAGGGCGTGAAACTGTTGATGAGTGGCCTGAACACTGAACGCCTGGTGTTGTCAGGTGGCCCTCTGGGGCTGATGCAGGCCTGTCTGGATCTGGTCATTCCCTACCTTCAGGAGCGCAGGCAATTTAACCACACCATTAGCTCTTTTGGCATCATGCAAGCCAAGGTGGCTGATATGTACACTGCATTACAATCATCCCGTGCCTACATCTACCGCATCGCACAAGACTACGATGCAGGCACCAATGAGATTCGTAAGATGCTAATCGGCCGTGAACTTGTAGGTACGCTATGAATGATAAAATCGTAATTGTCGGTGCAAAACGTACCCCGATCGGCTCGTTCCAAGGGCAGTTTGCCAGTGTCTCCGCCAACGAACTCGGTGCTGCGGCCATTGCCGGCGCAATCGACCAGGCAGGTCTTTCACCCGAAAAAATCGATGATGTGTTAATGGGTTGTGTGTTATCTGCAGGTGTCGGCCAGGCGCCGGCACGTCAGGCTGCCCGCAAAGCCGGTATCCCGGTTTCGGCCGGTGCGGTTACGCTCAATAAAGCTTGTGGCTCGGCCATGAAAGCCATCCAGATGGGTCATGACCAGATTATCGCTGGCTCCGCCGCAATTGTCGTTGCCGGCGGGATGGAAAGCATGACTGGTGCGCCTTACCTGCTACCCAAAGCACGCGGTGGTTACCGCATGGGCCATGGAAAAATTCTGGACCACATGTTTTGTGATGGTCTGCAGGATCCGGATGATGAGCTGATGATGGGTGTTTACGGGGAACGATGCGCCGAGAAATTTAATTTTTCGCGGGCTGAGCAGGATGCCTTTGCAA
>CAYZLS010000175.1:3222-4812 GCA_964479355.1 uncultured Wenzhouxiangellaceae bacterium
AATTACACCGGTAACGGTCGTGTCACGACGTGGTGAGAGCGTGGTCAGCGAAGACCAAGAACCACCGCATTGTAATCTCGAGAAAATCCCCACCTTAAGACCCGCATTTAAAAAAGACGGTACCGTCACCGCTGCAACTTCATCCAAGATCTCCGATGGGGCTGCGGCCACACTCTTGATGACGACGCAACACGCAGCTGATTTAGGCCTTGTACCCCTGGCTACCATTATTGCCCATGCAACCTTTTCACATGAACCCGAGTGGTTCACCACGGCACCCGTGGGCGCGATCCAACGAGTGCTGGACAAGGCAGGTTGGCACCGGGATGAAGTCGATCTTTTCGAGGTTAACGAGGCTTTTGCCGCCGTTACCATGGTGGCCATGCAGGAACTCAATATTGAGCACAGCAAAATGAACGTCAATGGCGGCGCCTGCGCACTGGGACACCCCATCGGTGCATCCGGTGCACGCCTAGTGGTTACCCTGATCAATGCACTGCAACAACGTGGTCTGAAAAAGGGTGTCGCCGCCCTGTGCATCGGTGGTGGAGAAGCTACAGCCCTTGCCATAGAGCTGCCATAATCAGACCGATGGAATTCCCATGTCGATAATCAAATCCCAGGTAGATACCATCAGCTCCGATTTCGCAGCCAATGATGCGTACATGCGCGAACTGGTTGCAGATCTGCAAACACCACTGGATCTGACAGCACTGGGGGGGGAGAAAAGGCCCGCAAGAAACATACCCGTCGTGGAAAAATGCTGGTGCGTGAGCGGATTGAAAAACTGATTGATCCGGGCACTCCATTTTTGGAATTTTCGTCGTTAGCGGCACATTCCATGTATGACGGCAAAGCACCCTGTGCCGGAATCATTACTGGCATCGGTCGGGTCAGCTCTCAGGAAGTGGTTATCATCGCCAACGACGCCACCGTTAAAGGTGGAAGTTACCTACCCATGACGGTGAAAAAACACCTGCGGGCCCAGGAAATAGCACTGGAAAATCACTTGCCCTGCATTTGCCTGGTGGATTCCGGCGGAACATTCTTGCCATTGCAGGACCAAATATTTCCTGATCGTGAGCATTTTGGCCGGATTTTTTACAACCAGGCCCATTTATCCACCGCCAATATCCCGCAAATCGACGTGGTCATGGGCTCGTGTACCGCAACCCATATAAAGTACGCGAAATTATTGCCCGTCTTATTGACGGAAGTATTTTTCATGAATTTAAAGCCCGTTATGGAAAAACCCTGGTGTGTGGTTTCGCCCATCTGCACGGTTACCCGGTGGGGATTGTGGCCAATAATGGGATTTTGTTTTCCGACAGTGTATTAAAGGGTACTCACTTTATTAAAAGTATGTAATAAACGTAACATCCCTTTGATATTCCTGCAAAATGTAACTGGTTTCATGGTTGGTAAGACATACGAAAATTCCGGAATTGCAAAGGATGGCGCAAAAATGGTAACGGCCGTCGCAACTTCTCATGTGCCCCGCTTTACCGTTATCATCGGTGGCTCATTTGGTGCGGGTAACTACGCCATGTGTGGACGAGCCTATCAGCCAAGAATGCTCTGGATGTGGCC
>CAYZLS010000176.1:0-4787 GCA_964479355.1 uncultured Wenzhouxiangellaceae bacterium
CCTTCGGGTTATGAGCCCGACGAGCTGCCAGACTGCTCCACCCCGCAACAGCAAGATGGGCATGATAATGATTCGATGCGGCAATTACAAGTGAAGCTTGTGTTTGCCCACACTCTCGCGGGGCTGCGCTGTATTATTTATTAGCCGAAGCAAGTGTAACGCCGTGCTGGACATTCTGATGAGCACCCACAGGGCGAGCGCCCAAGCTGTCATCTGCCGCGTTAACGCTTCTCGGTGTGGCACCACTATGCCTTCGAAGCGCTGCCTTGCAGCTAACAGCTTGGGCGCTCGCTGATCTAACGTTATGGGGCTGACGCTACACTTGACATACACAGGGAAATCAGCGCACCCGAGAATATACCCAAACCGATGATCATCATCCCATTAACCGTCAAGGCTGCACTAAAGTCTACCGGTGCTGAAACAACGCTCTCATTCTCAGCTTCATCAAAATACATATACCAGATAACACGTAAATAATAATACGCACCGACAACTGCAAAAACGACCGCAACAATTGCCAGCCACATCATATCCGCATCAATAACAGCTTTGATAACCATCAACTTGGCCCAAAAACCCACCATCGGTGGCACACCCGCCATCGAAAACATCACCAAAGCCATAATGGCGGCATACAAGGGACTGCGCTGGTTGAGTCCTTTGAAATCGTCCAGGCGCTCTGCCTCAACACCTTTTGTGCTCAGTAAAATAACCATCCCGAACGAGGCCACTGACATCACCGCGTAAACAATTACGTAGTACATCGACGCGCCAAAACCGTATGCAGTACCCGGCAATAATCCCAGCAGCATAAAACCCATATGTGAAATGGTCGAATATGCCAGCATACGCTTGATGTTGCTTTGCATGATGGCGGCCAGATTTCCCAACACAATCGAGAGTAACGCCAAGGTTGTGAGCATGCCCTGCCAATGCATATGCAAATCACCCAGACCACTATCCAGAACACGGTAAATCATGGCAAACACCGCTAGCTTAGGTACCGAGGATATGAACAAGGTGGTAGCTACCGGAGCACCTTCATAGACATCTGGAATCCACATATGAAATGGCACCACACCAAACTTGAATGTAATTCCGGCCACCACAAAAACCAAGCCGAAGATCAGCAAAATATCATCGGAACCCTGACTCCGGATGGCTTCAGCAATATCGGTCAGCACCAGGCTTCCGGTCACACCATAGATCATGGACATGCCGTAGAGCAGTATGCCGGAGGCCATGGAACCCAGCACAAAATATTTCATGGCTGATTCAGAACCCCGGCCAGACTCACGGTCAAAGGCAACCAGGGCATAGACTGAAAGTGAAATCAGCTCCAAACCAAGATAAGCCATCAACAAACTGTTGGCAGAAATCAGCAACATGACCCCCAGCAAGGCAAACAGACTAAGGGTGTAAAAGTCCGACCTGAACATGTTGAAGTTACGCAGGTACAGTTTTGAATAGGTAAACACCAGGCCCATTATGATAAAACTGGTGACTTTCAATGCGTCACCCATCGGGTCTCTGATGAAACTGTCATTAAAGGCCGTCACTGATTGTATATCAGCGGCCAGATAATCCCCTCGCAGGGTGATAATGACGGCAAAGATCAGCGTCAGCATGGCCAGCATGTGGATGATTCCACGCCGTTTTTCGTCCACAAATAAGTCGACTATCATAACTGCGCAAGCCATCACCAGAAGCCAGAACTCTGGCGCAACCAATATCAATTGAGCACTGTTCATGTCACATGACCTTTGATTGAACAATATGTTGTAACAGGTGATCGACAGAAACTTGCAGCATGTCTACCAACGGTTGCGGCCATAGGCCAAATAACAATATGGCCGCAGCCAATATCCCCAGCACGAACATTTCGCGGCCATTGATATCCTGTAGATTCTGGACCTGGCGGTTCACTGCCGCCCCGAATATGACACGCTTGGCCAGCCACAGGCTGTAGGCGGCCCCTAGGATCAGGGTTAGCGCGGCTAGGAATGCAAACCAGAAATTGGCCTGAAAAGATGATAGGATGACCATGAATTCACCAACAAAACCGCTGGTTCCGGGCAAGCCCGCATTTGCCATCAGGAAAAACACTATCAACAGGGCAAACCAGGGCATGGTATTGGCGACCCCGCCGTAATCCTCGATCATGCGACTGTGCATGCGGTCGTACAGTACGCCCACGCTCAGGAACAATGCACCTGAGATAAAGCCATGCGAAATCATTTGCACCAGTGCGCCTTCCACCCCCAGCGCAGCGCCTGACAGGTCACCGGTATTGCGATAAATGGTAAACGCGACAAACAGGCCAAGGGTCACAAAACCCATGTGGGAAATAGACGAATAAGCGATTAGCTTCTTCATGTCACGTTGGGCCAGGGCAACAAAACCGATATAGATAATAGCGATTAGGGATAAACCGATGACCAGCCAGTCCAGCGCCGCGGATACATCAGGTGTAATGGGCAGGCTGAAGCGGATAAAGCCGTAACCGCCAATTTTTAACATGATGGCTGCCAGTATCACCGAGCCTCCCGTGGGTGCCTCCACGTGGGCATCGGGCAACCAGGTATGCACCGGAAACATTGGAATTTTGACGGAAAATGCGGCCAAAAAACCCAGGAATAACCACTTTTGGGCAGACAGGCTCAAGGGTAAGCTGTGCCAGGTAAGGATATCCCAACTGCCGGACTGTATATACAGGTAAATCAGGCCGATGAGCATGAACACAGAGCCCAGGAATGTATATAAAAAGAACTTGATGGTCGCATAGACACGCTGCGGCCCACCCCAGATTCCAATTATCAGAAACATGGGCATCAACATGGCTTCAAAAAACACGTAAAAAAGCAAGCCGTCAAGCGCTGCAAACACTCCGATCATCAAGCCTTCCATGACCAGAAATGCCGCCATGTACTGGTTCACGTTCTTCTTGATTGAACGCCAGGCGGCGATCACGACCAACGGGCCGAAGAATAGGGTCAATAAAATCAACGGGGCCGAAAACCCATCTACACCCAGGTAGTAGCGAACGTTCAAGACTTCTATCCACGGTCGTGACTCTACAAACTGCATGGCCGCAGTTGAGGTGTCGAACGCAAAAAACAAGGGTGCCCCGAATAACAAGCTTGCACCGGTTAGCAGCAATGCCAGGCCCCGGGCCATGGCGGGACGTTGCTCCCCAACCAGCAAAATAGCCACTGCACCAAGCATGGGTAACCAGATTAATAGGCTCAGGAGAAATCCGTTCATTGGCTCATTCACAATCCAGGCGCCAACGCCACCCACACCGCCAGGATACCGATCAGACCGATAATCATGGCGAATGCATAGTCATATAAAAACCCGGTCTGCCAGCGCCGCACCCGTACTGCCAACCATCCCAACAGGCGAGCTGTGCCATTAACCATTGTGTTATCGATAAAACCTGCATCCGCTTTATGCCACAAACTTTGGCCCAGCTTGACACTACCGACTGCAAAAACTTTCTGGTAAAACTCGTCAAAGTAGTATTTGTGCTCCAGCAGGCGATGCAGAAACGGCAAGCGCTTGCTGATCGATTCAGCAATGGACGGTCGGAACAGGTAAACGAGTGTTGCCACTGCCAGGCCAATAATCATCAACCAGAAAGGTAGCGTATAAATTGCGTGCTGCGCCATTGCGGTGGCACCATGAAAATGCCTGGCCACTTCTGCCAGCACATCGTTTTTCTCCAGCACGACAATGGAGTCATTCAGCCAACCACCAAAAAGTATCGGTTCAATCGTTAACCAGCCGATAAAAATCGAAGGTATGGCCAGCAACACCAACGGCACAGTAACCACCAATGGTGATTCCCGGGGTGTATGCTCCAATTGCCCGGGCGGCGGATGTTCACCGCCACCGGACACCACGGTAAATTTTTCAGGGCCATGAAAAGTCAAGTACAACAACCTGAAGCTGTAAATTGCGGTGATCGCCACGCCCAGGACAACTGCAAAATAAGCAAAGCTGCTGCCCCAGCGCTGTGAGACTGATACGGCCTCTATAATCGCGTCCTTGGAATAAAATCCGGCGAAAAACGGGAATCCTACCAACGCCAGGGTGCCAACCCAAGCAGTAATCCAGGTCACGGGCAGGTACTTTTTCAGCCCGCCCATATAGCGCATATCCTGCTGGTGATGCAGCGCAATGATGACGGAACCTGCACCCAGGAACAGCAGGGCTTTGAAAAAAGCATGCGTCATCAGATGGAAAATAGCCGCTGAGTATGCCGAAACACCCAGGGCCACCGTCATGTAACCCAGTTGTGACAGGGTTGAGTAGGCGATTACGCGCTTAACATCGTTTTGAACAATGCCGATCAGGCCCATAGACAATGCAGTCACGGCGCCAATGAGCATGACGAAGCTCAACGCGGCCTCACTCATCTCGAACAGGGGCGACATCCTGGCCACCATAAAGATTCCGGCAGTCACCATGGTCGCGGCATGAATCAGGGCCGATATGGGTGTCGGCCCTTCCATGGAATCCGGTAGCCATACGTGCAGCGGCGCCTGGGCTGATTTACCCATGGCACCGATAAACAGGCACACACAGATGAAGGTCAGCATGTTCCATTCCAGGCCGCCGGGGACCGAGAGTGTCTGCTCTGCCACTTCGTTAACCCGGCCCAATACCTCGGCATAATCCAGGCTGCCAAAGGTCAGCAACACCGCTGCGATACCCAGCAGAAAACCAAAATCACCCACCCGGTTAACCAGGAAAGCTTTCAGATTGGCCGCAATTGCAGA
>CAYZLS010000177.1:0-4776 GCA_964479355.1 uncultured Wenzhouxiangellaceae bacterium
ATCGGTATGCTGGCATCCACATCACTGCTATGGTTGCGATTGATGCAACCACTGCGGCTAATGGCAGCCTGGAAATGATTCCCGGTGTGCATAGGCAAGGATTGCTGGGGGAAATGTGGGCGCCATTAACAAACGCTGATACGGGTGAACTGGCTTATGAGGCGGTGCACTGCCAAAGCGGCAATGCTATGTTTTTTGATTCCTACGTGCCACATCGTTCACTGCCAAATACAACAGACCAGGCTCGCCGAGTGTTATATATCACCTTTAACAAGGCCTCAGAAGGCGATAGCAGGGAAGAGTATTATGCTGACAAGCGGAAAACCACCCACCGGATATCGACAGGGATCCAGATGGCGACTACGCATTCAAGGCATGAGCATGGATAATATCCACGTGCCGGTATCACCCGGTGAGGTGTTGGACAAAATCACCATCTTGGAAATAAAGTCCGAGCGCATTGTTGATCCTGACAAACTTGCCAATATAAGCCATGAACTGGAGTTGCTCCAGGCTGCCTGGGCGCAGTTAGTGGTAGAGGATGAAACCATCCGGCGCATGCATGCCAAGTTAAAGGCTATCAACGAGATATTGTGGAAAATAGAGGATGACATCCGTGCAAAAGAGCGGGCAGAGGAGTTTGATCAGCGTTTTATCGAGCTTGCCAGAAGTGTTTATGTAACCAACGATCAGCGCGCTGTCGCCAAGCTGGAGTTGAATACCTATCTTGGTGCAGAAATTGTTGAGGAGAAATCCTACCAGAATTATTAGGAATACTGCGGTGCAAAAGCATCCAGCTTTGCAATCACATCCTGCGTTTTGATCAGGTCCATAACACCGGGAAACTCGATGCGTTGACCCCAGCGTAATTCCTGTGGCCGTCTTTTTTTGAATTTGAGTACGACTTCGCTATATTTATCCACGCATAGGTCAAGGCTCGTATAAGGCCCGGAGCGGTCGCTTGGTGTTGTCGCGTAAAGTCCAATCACCGGCGTGCCGATTGCCGAGGCCACGTGGATTGGCCCGGAATCCGGCGAGATCAACAACGCTGCCTGCTGCAGAAGCGCCACAGATTGATTAATGTTGTCTTTACCGATGAGGTTTTGTGGCTGATTGTGCATGGCGGTTTCAATTTCGTGGCCAGTTTTGAGTTCCAGTGCGGATGGCCCGCCGGTCAGTACTACCCGCATTTGCAGTGTTGAGATTGCATAGTCGGCCACTTCTGCATAACGCGTTGCCTGCCAGTTCCGTAGCGGGTGACTTGAACAGGGACTGATCATCAGGATGGGTGGGCCATCGCCCAGCACCTGCTTTGCCCATGCAAAATCTGCTGCAGCAACCGGCAGGTTCCATTGCGGATGACCGGTGGGAATATCAAGCACAGCTGCAAACTCTAAAAAGGCATCCACCTGGTGTTGCTCTGCTACGCTGTCAATGGATTGATTTATGAACCACTGATGCCGGTCACGCCAGCGCGGTTTGTCCCAGCCGATACGAACCGGGGCTTTAATCAGCAGGCTGAGCAAATTAGCTCGCGCGGCTACCTGCATGTGTAGCAGGATGTCAAACTGACGGCCTTCGAGTGCCTGCCTGAGTTGGTGAATTGCAGCGATGCCTCCTTGCTTGTCATAGACGATGAACTCGATATCTGGTACATCCTTAAGTAATTGGGCTTCAGTTTTGCCGATAATCCAGCTGATTTCTACATTTACATGGTGTTTTTTGATGGCATTGATCAACGGCAAAACGTGGGTTACGTCCCCCAGGGCCGATAGCCGCAAAATACATATAGAAAGTCTGGACACCCACATCCCTCCAAAATTAATTAATGAAGATTTATACCTTACACCACACTAAAACATCCATAGCTGTAGAAATATAAGTATAAATTCTCTTGATAAGCGTATGAAAAAATGCGCTGTTTGGCTATTGATTTCTAGCGGTGTCGCTTCTTATAAGGATTATCATCCGTAACACAAGCAACATCAGAACCATGAGGGCTTGAACACTGCCCCGCGTTCTCTAGAATAAGCCTCAGATGAATCTTTTAATTCACAAGCAGAAATCGCTGAGTGTCGTTTACGATGGCAGCTTGCTGGATTCACCCTTGGTTGACTATTTCAGGGCCGAATACTGGCAGTCCCTTAAGTTACTCATAGGGCAGGCAAGGGGTCGTGGCAGCGCCTGGTTTATCGATGCGCCGTTTGGGCCAGTGGTGCTGCGTCAGTACTTACGGGGAGGTTGGGCTGCAAAAATCTCCCGTGACAGGTATCTGTTTTCAGATGTTTCACGCAGCAGGCCATTTCGTGAATTTCACCTGCTTACAGCACTCCATCAACAGGGCTTGCCTGTGCCACGACCCGTCGCGGCCCTGTGTGAGCATCATGGCTTGCTGGCAAGTGGCGCAATCATCAGCGCACGTATTCCAGCAGTGCAAACACTTGCTGATTGGCTGGAAGGCGCTGGTACTGACCCGGGAAATGCGGGCTGGCCAAGTGTCGGCAACTGTATTCGAAAGTTCCACGATGCCGGCATCTGGCATGCGGATTTGAACGCAAGGAATATTTTGCTCGATTCAGAGCAACAGGTTTTTTTGCTTGATTTTGATCGGGCGCGTTTCACGCCAGGACAAAAAGTGAGTAGCAAACGTAATCTGAGCCGATTGAAAAGGTCGTTGATCAAACTCTGGCCACCGGCGCAAATGCCATCAATGCAGCCAGCATGGAAGAACTTGATGGATGGCTATCATGGTTGAGCATGCACCTGATGCTTCTTACCGATTGATCCGGTCAAAGCGTCTGCAACTCATTGCCGCGACCTCAGAGTTGATCAAAAAGGATATTGCCGGTGGTGAGATGTTGGCGGTGGCATTGAACGTGCGCCGGCCTGAATCATGGCCTCCTGATTTGTATGGACCTCGAGCGATGCAATTTGCCTTGCAATTGCTGGGCGATCCCGCAGAGCAGGGTTGGTCTTTCTGGTACCTACTCAGCGCAGATGAGCCCTGTAAACTGATTGGGATTAGCGGCTTTAAGGGACGTCCGGATGAAACGGGGTCTGTAGAGATTGCTTACTCCGTATTAAGTGATTTCCAGCAGCAAGGCTTAGCAACTGAAGCTGTTACAGCGCTGGTTAGCTGGGCTTTTTCGCATCACAACGTCACCGAGGTATGCGCTGAAACGCTGCCGTACCTCATACAGTCCATCCGAGTGCTTGAAAAAAATGGTTTCAGGCTCGCTGGTGCAGGCTCAGAAACAGGCGTGGTCCGCTATACACTCATGCGCAGCAGTCTGAATTAATATATTAACCGTGACTAAGAGTCTATTGCATTTTTTTACTGAATATTAAAATGATATATAAATGATATCAGTGGAGTAAAAAAATGATTAAGAAAATTTATCAAAAATGTATTTCAGGTTACCTGATGTTAGTTGTCCTACCGGGCTTGTTACTAGTTGATGGCTGGGTGTTTTTTAAGGCTGTAACTGGGCCAAATGTTGCGTTATTGATCGTGACAGTGATCATCGCGATCATTTTGTTTGTGTACGTGGCTGGATTTTTTATGGTGCACCCCAACCAGTCCCGGGTTCTGACCATATTTGGTAGTTATGTGGGCAGTGCCCGCGAGCCGGGTCTGCGCTGGGCTAATCCGTTTTATGCTAGAAAAACAGTCTCGTTAAGGGTACGCAATTTTGATTGCGATACACTCAAGGTCAATGACAGTTCCGGCACCCAATAGAAATTGCAGCGGTGGTGGTGTGGAAAGTAGTGGAGCCAGCAGAAGCCGTGTTCGAAGTTGACGACTATATTAGTTTTGTACAAATTCAATCAGAAGCTGCGCTGAGAAATCTGGCTACCAGCTACCCCCATGAAGCGCAAAATGAAGATGAGATTGCGCTGCGCAGTAACCCACAAGAGATTGCGGAGCAGCTCAAAATGGAAGTTCAAAACCGGCTTGAAAAAGCGGGTGTTGAAGCCATCGAGGCCCGCATCAGCCACCTGGCCTATGCACAGGAAATTGCCAGTGCCATGCTCAGGCGTCAGCAGGCCCAGGCGATCGTTGCTGCCCGCAGACAAATTGTTGATGGGGCAGTGAGTATGGTCAAAATGGTATTGGACGAGCTTAAGGCGCAAAACGTGATTGATCTTGATGATGAGCGCAAGGCTGCCATGGTCAGCAATCTGCTAGTAGTTTTGTGTGGTGAGGATTGTGAAGTTGTATTATTCGGTAGTGATTGATGGGTTGGGGTGAAGTCTTCGCCTTATCCAGCGCGCTGGTCTGGGCACTGGCAGTCATCCTGTTTCGCCGTTCTGGTGAAACACTGCCTGCTTTTGAGCTGAATCTGTTCAAGAACTGTTTGGGTTTTGTCCTGATGATTCCAACCGTGCTTGTATTTCATGGCCTGAAAATTCCCACTTATTCCATAGCGGAATTGGGGCTTGTTTTTGCATCCGGACTGGCTGGAATCGCGCTGGCGGATACCTGGTACTTAAAAGCACTCAATTTGATGGGGGCGAGTCGCACTGGCATCGTATCAAGCCTGTTCAGCCCCTTTGTGATTCTCTTGTCAATGGTATTTCTTGGCGAACGGCTGGTCATGTGGCAATGGTTTGGATTCCTGATGGTGATGGCCGGTGTATTGTTGGTCACTTGGCGCAGCAATCGAGCTGTAGTGGATGCAGCCAATGTGAGAAGAGGCGCTCTATACGGCGTAGTAGCCGTATTGATGATGGCTGCCGGGATTGTTGTCGTAAAAGGGATATTGGCAACCCGGC
>CAYZLS010000178.1:0-4768 GCA_964479355.1 uncultured Wenzhouxiangellaceae bacterium
ATTGCCAGGGTCAGTTATGGCCGCAGCGTGCGTGAATTCATTACCTGGGTATTGATAATCCCAACCATTATTGGAATCATCTGGATGACGACATTTGGCGGCACCGCGCTGGAGCAGTATTTTAGTGATGGTTACATGGGTGTGGCGGAGTCAGTTCCGGAACTTGCCTTGTTCAGGATGTTGGAGGGCTTGCCATTTACCGGCCTGGTATCAGGCCTGAGTGCCATCCTTATCGCAATTTTCTTTGTTACCTCTGCAGATTCGGGTGCACTGGTCATTGATACCATAACCGCGGGCGGGAAAATGGATGCCCCGGTGCAACAGCGTGTGTTCTGGTGCGCGTTAACCGGTATGGTTGCGCTGGTGCTGATGCTGGGAGGTGGAGTGGCATCGTTACAGGCGCTGACAATCTCAGTGGGTTTGCCATTTGGCATGATATTGCTGCTGATGTGTGTCAGCCTGATTAAAGGCCTGCGCGAAGAGCAACGTTCAGATTGATGTTCAACCCGCAGATCTGTTAAGCGCTATACGGGATCCGCTTAACGCTCGTAGCTTTCCAGCCTTTGCATCAGGAGGACCTGTAGGGCTCGCAACTCTTCGGCAAAGCGGGTGCCAGCACCGAGCCGGTCCTTCGCTGAATCAAATACCTCGATCATGGCGTTTTTAAACCTAGCTGCCTGGCAAAGCTCAGCAACATCATAAGTGACTGACAACATAGAGGATTCACTTTCCTAGGACATCAATTTATCCATCTCGGGAATAAAGTCAGGTTTTATCGAAAGTGAAACATGGTGCCAAATGATGTCGCTGGCCCGCCCCAGATCCGTTGTAAAGTATCCGATAAAGCTCTGGGTTGTGACGGCCAGGGCAAAGACCGCCGATATCTCGTTTTTCAGTTTCAAATCGTTTATTCGTGCAAGCGCCCCACTGGCCACCATCTCGTCATAACTTGTACGGGTCACAACCAGGCATTTTAGTCCCTGATGATCCAGCAGCGTTAACTCAAATGCTTCTCTTGCCTCAGGCTGCAGCTTGCATGAACGCAAGGCTTGCAGGCTGACCAGCAAATCCTCGATCTTTAAACGGGCTCGCTCAGCATGCGCCACATGCTGCGCAATCATCTCCTCAGTAGTTATAGGTCATGCATATTGCTCAGCCAGGATGGTTGATTTCATGTTGGCAAGATAATCGTGACCGGCATCGAAAGCCTCGAGATTGGCATCCAGGATTTTCCCGGCTTTAAGATAATCTGGCATCACCTTTTTCACCCCATCTGTAGCTGCCGGAAAAAGGGCAGCCCCACACAGGGCACCGAGCATAACACTGTTTTGTAACACGGTTTGATTCGGCCGGTTGCTGAGTCTTTTAGCGGGTACTTCGATGACGGTGTTGACCAGCGCACGAAGGGTTTCGAGCAGTTCTATCGAATCTGGAAAATCCACTTTACCGGCTCTCGCTTCAAGCGTTGGGACCAGCTCAGGATTGACAATAACAACGGTATCGGAGTTGCCATAAATCTTAACGGAGCGCAATGCCTCGGCAGGTTCCAGACCAACCAGTACATGCGTACTATAATCGGGAGTTAGCGGGGGTGGTTCCATGTGGCTGGAAATTCTCAGATGACTGACAACCGATCCACCCCGCTGGGACAGACCATAAGCCTCACCCAGGCTGGTTTTAAACCCTGCTTTCCAGGCTGCGGCCGCAAGAATTTTTGAAACCGTAACGATGCCTTGCCCGCCTACGCCAGCCAGCAAAATATTATAGGGGTCGAAGGGCACCTTCATTAGTGTCGCGCCTCCTCAAGTGAAATAGCCTGCACCGGGCACAAGTCAACACACAGATTGCAAGCATTGCAAAAACGCTCATCGATATACGCTTTGCCGGTGTCATTATCCCAGGCATTGCCGGGGCAACCCAGAACTTTGGTACAAAATGCGCCGCATCCACACTGGTTACCAATACATTTATCCTGATCAACATGGGCACGCAGTTGCGTGATGTTGTCTCCACGCGTTTCCCTGGCTTGCTGGATTGCACAGGGCGAGCGCAACACCAACAACCGTGGCCCTTTCATTTCCAGCATTGCAGAGATTTCACTGATTGAATCATGGATATTCAAAGGGTCTTTGGCGACAACCAGAATGTGTAGAGCCGTACACAAATCTTCAACCAGAACCGGCTCCACTGCAGCACCCTGGGAATCACGCCCTGAGCCAGGATTGGGTTGATGACCGGTCATGGATGTAGCCCCGTTATCCAACACGATAAACAGAATATCGGCACCATTCATGCGGGCATTAAGCAAGGCAGGAATGGCTGCATGGTAAAATGTGGAATCCCCCACCACGGCAACAACTTTCTGCTCCATACCCAGTTTGGACAGCGCGCCGAATCCAGAGGCCATCCCGTAACCGGCACCCATGCAGTGCAGGACTTTTGTTGTATTAAACCCGGTGGGGCCTGTCGATAACCCGTAGCAACCAATATCACCCGCCACAAATATATCTTCACCAGAGAGTTTAAGCGCCGTATTGATAGCCCAAAAAGAAGCACGGTGCGAACAGCCTTCACAAAAACTGGGCATCCTGGGTGGCACCCGGGTGTTGGTTAATGTCTTGAGATCGACTTTAAACCTTGGCTCGATACATTTGGCGCTGACCTGTTCCATCTTTGCCAGTGCTGCCACGACAATTTCTGTTGTCAATTCACCAATACCGGGGCTAAAGGGGCCCGCCATAGTTCCGGTTTTTTGCCCGAAGAATTGCAAAGTAGTCATGGCTGGAGCCAGGCCTGTTGCCAGCGCCATGACTTCAGTTTCTAAAAATGGATCGGTGTTTTCAACAAATACTACCCTAGTTTTGCTCGCCAGGTGGCGTTTAATAAGCCCTTCCGGCAAAGGCCATGGTGTACCGATATTGAGAATCCCCACTTTGTCCTCCAAAGCCAGCAGATGAACTGCTTCTTTGGAAAACAAAGACCCTAATCCCGAAGTGACTATTAGACTTTGCGCATCAACCGGACCGGACCAGGTATTGAACTGACATTCATCAAACCGCTTCCTGATCTTTAGTATTTTCTCCAGCAGCGCCTGGTGCAGATAGCTTTGTCTCGGTGGTGCAGCTAAAAAGGGTTTACTGGTATCGTAAAAGGGCACCCGATCCAGCCTGGGTAAATCATCCAGTGCTACCGGTCCCTGACTATGGGATAACCTCGAAACTGACCTGAATAGGACCGGCAAGCCAAATTCTTCAGAAATTTCAAATGCATACCGCATCATTTCTTTAGCTTCCTGACAGGTGCCAGGCTCCAGCATCGGCAATTGGCAAAAACGGGCATAGTGGCGGGAATCCTGTTCATTACCACTGGAAAGAGCGCCCGGGTCATCACAGGTTACGCAAACAAAACCACCATTGCAGCCGGTCAGATTAACCGTGGTCAAAAAATCGGCGCAGACGTTGAGGCCGTTCATTTTCATCGTCACCAGCGAACGCAGACCGGCAAAGGAAGCCGCCGCGGCCACTTCCATTGCAACTTTTTCGTTGACTGACCATTCGGAATAGAAACCCAGCTTGGGTGCCAACTGGTTCAGGCTGCCGAGAATCTCGGACGATGGGTTACCCGGGTACCCCGTGGCAACCTGAATGCCGGCCTCCAATGCCCCTCGGGCAATGGCCTCGTTACCAAGCAGAAAAACTTCTTTGCCAGGATCCTGGCTAGCTAAAGCTGCATTAACAGCCATGCTTCATGTCCCCTGTGCCGGCAATATTATCCAGATGTTGCAGATAGGGTGTAGACCCGCCATCACGCGCAACTTCCCGGGCCCGTTCAATGGCCCGAGTACGTTTAGCATCTGCCACCCCCATTAAATGTCGCTTGATCTTCTCATCCAGATCAAACACTTCGATGACACCTGCCTGCTCCAGTTCAGTCATTATTTCTCTGGCCTTAGCGGAGCGCACAATGACCGTGCTCCAGCCACGCTTACCTTCAAATGCGCCCACTGCAATATCAGCAAGTTCAGCGGTCATATCAGTGCAAACACTGCAAGCGGGCAAAACGAACTGTTTCACTTCATCAAGGGGCAGTTCAATGGTCTCAGCATGTGTTTCCACCACCATATGACGCGCGGGTGGCGGCGGGATATCTACTTTGATAACTTCCTGATCGCCAACTTTGCGCTCAAAATAGGTGGCAAACATTCGTTGGCTTAATCCCCAGGTGCAAAAAAGGCCGGCCACAAATTTGAGCCGCGAAGTTGCCGGCTCCATCTCCAGACCCTGCATCTTCCGCATGGCCTGTACCTGGCAAGGAAGGCCAACGACGCCGAGCCGGTACTCACTGGTTTTCAGCTGCCGATTAAGCTCAGCAACGGTTGGCCCCACGGTGAACTTAGTTCCTGCGGCGGCGAATACAGCTTCTTCTGTGGTGGCCAGCAAAGGGGTGGTCTTGCCGCGCTCACCACCACTGACTATCGCCCCGTCAATAAGACCGTTATTAAGTGCCTGTGCCACAATCGCTGAGGCCATACCACCATATTGGATCTTTCCCCTAGCTTTGTCTGGCCTGATCCTAGCCCGAACTACTTTGCTGCCATTGCCCAGGCCATGCTCAGCATCAGGAATTGAAATTGCACCAAGCTGCAGTTCATCCCGGTTTTCTATAGTCCGCGGGCAAAAGTTGTAGCATCGGCCACAGGCCTCAACACCGCAGTCAGCCAGTACAGCAACTTTATCTTTACCGGCATGCAAATAAGGGCAAAAGCCCG
>CAYZLS010000179.1:0-2758 GCA_964479355.1 uncultured Wenzhouxiangellaceae bacterium
AGCGACTGCACCAGCCAGTGAAGCAGCAGATTCAGGGATTGAAACGGTCCAGAGCCCGGTAGCTGATTACGTCCTGATCAAGGATATTACCCTGATTGACGGGACGGGTAACTCTCCCCAAGCTGCGATGGATGTGCTGCTTGGTGAAGGCAAGATCCAGACAATCGGAAAGGACGTTGCGACTCCCCAAGGAGCAGAAACGATTGAGGGTACCGGTCGTTTCCTGATTCCGGGCTTGATGAACACACATGTGCATCTGAACGCCACGATGTACTTTCAGCTCTCTCCTGAGGAGAAACAGGAAGTCGTTGACTATACACCACACGCTCTACTCTACAACGGAGTGACCACCATACTGAATCTGTCGTCTGAGGCCGAATGGATCTGGAAACTCAGAGAGAGTCAGCGGACTGGCAGGATCACGGCTCCTCGTATTTATGCAACCGGAGAGTCTTTTAAACCCAAAGGAGGATGGGGCAGTAACTGGAGGTCCCTGGCCACCTCCGAAGACGCTCGGCGACGTGCCGAGGAATACGTCGCTCAAGAGACGGATGGTTTCAAAATTATGTTAGAAGACGGTCTGGGGGACACCGAAGTCTTCAAGATGATGCCCGAGGAAATGAGTGAAGCCATCTTGGGAGTCGCAGAACAGAACAACCTGCCCGTATACCTCCACGCCATCGACCTCGAAGAGTACCGAAGGGCCGTCACGATGAGACCTCGTGCCATCGTTCACGGTCTTGAAGATCCCCTACTCGAAGGCGACCCATTGTTGAACGACTTGGTTAAGAACAACATCATTGTGATTCCGACTTTGAGCCTGTTCGAGGCGTTCTTGACGCTGAAGGATGGCTTTGAAGATCCCGTCCTTGGGGCAAGCGTTCCGGATTTCTTACTCAAGTATGCGCAGGATCCCGACTACCTCACCCAGGAAAGGGAGCTGGCGATTGAAGATCTTCGCCTCGAGGCCTACCAGTGGGCCAGAAAAAAAATTCCGATTTTCAGGGAAAACGTTACTAAGATGCTGGAGGCGGGGGTCAAGTTGGCGGTGGGAACCGACGCCGGTGGGAAGATTGGAGGCTACGATTTTCACGGATATATGACTCCCTGGGAAATGGAGTCGCTGGTGGAGTGTGGGTTGACTCCCATGGAGGCTCTCGTGGCTGCTACGCGCAGCGGGGCCGAAGTGATCGGTGTAGAGGATCAACTCGGTACAGTCGAGCCAGGCAAGTGGGCCGATCTTTTGATTCTCTCAGCCAATCCCCTGGAAGATATCCGGAACGTTCGAAAAATCGAGTTGATCATTCTGGGAGGTAAGATCCACGAGCGGAGCGAATTTGCCTACCAATAGACTCTTTAGCTGACCAGCCGGCACTCAAGTGCCGATCATTGCCCTCTGAATGCTGCAAAAGTTAAGCTTATGGCGATGATACAGGGCCCCATGGCCATGTTTGCCTTTTTCGCCTCTGTCTGTGCCGGGGTGTTCTGGGCGGCTCAAAACTGCCATGCCGGTCCCGTGGAGTGTTGAGTTCAAACTGACCATCTTCAGTGCGCAGCGTCTTGCTGGTGAAGCCGTTACGGCTGTTGTCAGTATCGGAGGTCTCGTACTTTGAATAACCCAAATGATCGTCGAGTTCGGCATTGAGTGCTGCCTCAACTGCGATCTTGGTCAGCATCTGGCTGAACTCATTCAGGTCTTTTTTTGTTTTCATGCCTTTTGACGCTTCGCGTGCAAAGGCTTCAAGTTCTTTCTTGTTCATAATCTGCTTATCCCTCCCCAATTATGGGGGCTATGATAAGCAGTTACACAGTTTTAATTACAGTCTCTTCGAAACCTTTCCGAAGGTAATCATGCTCTCTGACCACAATAGAGATTTTCGCCTTTCTATGGGTGTAAATCGGTTATGCTCTTTCTCTACTGGATGTACAGAGTGTGAATGTGGGTATACTTCGCGCCCCCAACCTCGAAATGTCATCTTCATATTTTCTGACTCCGTTCACCGGTGTTTCGCAGCCGCCTAACGTCTGAATTAAGCGGTGAAAGCCAGGCCGGCCGCCGAGATCGGTGACGATGGTTTGGCTGCCTGCCTACCCTTGTCCGGGCTTCATCGGTGCTGCCGACAAATTCGACTCGGCCATCGCTGACGGCGACCGCCTCAGCCTAGGGTCGTTCTTCATCCACGGTGTAGACCACCCCGTTCAGGAATACACGATCTGCTGTTTTTTGATCACCGCCAGTGGGTGGCCCGCTACAGCCCTGGGTAAATAAACAAGTAACCAGGAAAATTCCAATCCACCTATTGATCATTACTAATTCCCGGCTTGCTACTGCTTTGACTGAAATGACATCTGCCGCCCTGACGGCGCCTTGATAAAGTAAATACGCTCCCCATGCATAACTTTTGCTTCTGACTGACTTCTGTCTCTGTAGGATATGGGTTAGATGTGGCTGTCTTGGCTTTTTCCAGAATCAGTTCTTGCCGAATACATCTGTATTTCACGCCTGTAATGTACACGTCCTTCCGGGACACTCCATCTACGATCTTCTCATTGAGCTAATTTCGCTCGAAGTTCATTGATCTTTCTTAAAAGAACAACGGGAGGTTCTTGATGTTTGGTGGGATCCCAGGTTCCTAGAATACTCTTGGTTTTTTCAAAGGAGGTGAGTGCTTTTTTTAAATCCCCTTTCAGCTCATAGGCCAAACCTTGGTAATAATAGCCCGTACTTTTATCGGGATAGTTTTTGATCATCTCTTGA
>CAYZLS010000179.1:2768-4758 GCA_964479355.1 uncultured Wenzhouxiangellaceae bacterium
GGTGATCTTTGAGTACACGATCAACAATTCCTTTTCTTCTTAATTGAATCAATGGGTCCTCATTGGATGGTTGATGTTGCACCCTATTGGATTCAACCAGCCCATCCCCTACTTTGAGTGTGGCATGGAGAACTTGGTTCTTTCTAAGAGAAACACGGGAATCAAATTCAAGAGTGATGGAGTAAGCCGTTTTTTGATCAATCACTAACTCCTTCGAAGGAGCCTCTACCAAACGAATACCCTGGGTTAGCAGCTCAGCATTACCCTCTCCCTCTTGCACCAAAAAAGTGAGCGTCTTTAACCATTCATCTTTTTTGACTTTCAGGATTGTTGATTTCTTAAGCTGCTCACGAGTAAACTGACTTTCAATCGTTGGATCTTCGTTATTCAAAAAACCAACCATGAAACGATTCATGATGGTTACTGTAGCCGCCGAACGATCACCTTCGGCTCCCCTAATGTATTTAAGAGACAATGAAACCAAGGGTGGGGGAAGAACTTTCTTTTCTTCCTTTTTCGACTTACAACTCAAGGCAGAAAACATGATACACACAAGGATCCCACGAATCATCAAACCAACATAACGGTGTCTATTAAGAACCATCAGTGTGTTCCCCTTTAATCGTAATCATGCTCTTACAATTTCCAAAGTTACCTGCATCTCCAGCCACGGGAAGCGCAATCTGAACCCCGTCGATCTTTATCAACGGATGGTATTCAGACAATTGGAAGATTTCTTGAACCGAATCATAGGAAACCATACGCTCAGGCCCTTCATTAAGTCCCGTTCCCTTGGCATCCGAGCAGAGTAAAGCGCCTCCCACATCTCCCCGGGGATAGGGATAACACCGTCCATCATGCCCCTTATAAAGACCATAGGCAGCCTTATCATATCGCATCACACAATCCGCATTTCCCGAAGTAGACAACCCCTTGTAAGCCATCTCCACATCCGTCAACACAAAACCATCATCACTCCACCATTGCTCACAAGTCCCAACCAAAGCCCATTCACCATGGTGACGGATATTTAGAGCATGCCCTAACTCATGGGCCACGATCCGTTTCAAATCATGGCTGTCCGTCACTGACTTGATATAATCAATAATCACCTCCTGAACCATGTTAGGACTCCCGACATTAGGCCAACAGATACCTCCCACTCCATCCCTACCCGCATAATAGGCTGCATCCCCATAATGAATATAGATTCCCCGTTGGAGACCCAATGTCCCATGTCCCCGATTAAAATTTATATCACGATTTTCAATTCCATTGAATTCATCCGATTTAATGGCGTGAACTGTGAGCTCCGTTGCTGTCTTAAAATAACCCAACTGGGCTTCTAATCCATCCGCTGCGTGAACAAAGACATCCTTCTTTTCCGGATTGGTTGTCTGCCACACACCCTTGATTTCAAAACCACGGTACTCTTCGTACATAGATAGACCGTCACCTGATTCACGACCATGGGGTGGGCTATTGTCTTCATCGGCTTCGGCTCCATCCCCCGCCTCGGGATATTTATCCTTCCAATAATCCGCAACATGATCTTCATTATCATCGTAGGGAACAGTCACATAGTCCTTCCCATCCGGTGATTCGCAATCAAACCAAACCCCATCGCTCACCACCTGCGCATAGAGCTTGGCCCAAGCCCCATAGTCGTCGCTCTCAATCTCGACATCCACCTCATCCGTTGTTTCATTCCCTTCAATACTCCAATCATCTCCGTTCTGTTCCGGAGGTCTAAAATGAGGTTGGCCTTCTACAAAAGAAAAATCTAGTTTCTCCCCCTCACCAGCATTCATAGCGTAGCCTTTTTCCTTACTGATCTCCTTCAAATAAAACTTAAATTTTCCCTCCGAAATTTTATCTCTATCTACGGTGGCATGGACCTTTTCCGTATTGGGCTGGGAACTTGAACTAGCTACAGGACGCCATTCTCTTTTTATCTTTTCAACAGTACATCCCACCTCAAGCTGCCTTT
>CAYZLS010000180.1:0-4729 GCA_964479355.1 uncultured Wenzhouxiangellaceae bacterium
AAATCATCGGAGCAACTTGCGGATGAAAGATTAGCAGAGCCATATGTGGTTACCGAGGACGGTACTTTTTATGGTCCGGCTGGCGAAGGACCTCTGAGGATTTGTTTCGGTGCTGAATCTTACGAGGTCATTGAACAAGCTATGGATCGCTTACAGGCGTATTTTGAAAAGTGAGCTATGTTGCTTGTTTGGAAAATGCCCCGGAATAGTCGCTTAGAAACGATTCAAATGTCCGGGGGGCGCACCCCAGCAGGTTCACGGTATCCCGGGTAATCGGTTCTAACGGATGATTGGCAATTACCGAGAACAATGCACACAGTATCTCTACTTGAAAAGTACCGTAGACAAGGATCCTCCTGTGACCAGCGGGGCTGAAAAGCGTTATACTGAAATCAGCAGACAGTGGAGCGACATAAAAGCTGATATGAACAGAATCCTTGCTGACGATGTAAGTAGCTTTAACCACTGGCTCCAGCAAATGGATGTTAGTCCTGTCATCGTTCCGTCGCCAACACCTGCGCATACGCGTTAGCCGATATACTTCAGTCAATGCGCGTTAAAATTCATCAGTTATTTGAATCGTTTGTGGCATCGGTCGAAGCCAAACCCGAAGCCTCACTCGTTCACTCGATGGCTCAGCCGCCGCGCCTGGATGATTTCCTTGATGCGCTTGACCCGAAACTGTTGCTCGACTGGTCAGGCCAGTCTTTCCATGGATTGCCTGCGCTGCGTGAAAAAGTCGTACAACGCTGGGACTATGCCCCTGTCTGCTCTGCGGACGATGTTTTAATCACTGCGGGTACTGCCGAAGCAAATTTTCTTGCCATCAGTAACCTGGTTGAAGCCGGGGACGAAATGATTGTCGATATACCTGGCTGGCCGCAACCACTGGTTCTGGGTGACGCCATCGGCGCAACGGTCAGGCGATTACCGCGAAGGGAAAATCAACGCTGGCGGATTGACCTGGATGAGCTGGCGGAATTGATTAGCCCAAAAACCAGGCTCATCTTTATCTGCAATCCCAACAACCCTACCGGTCACACACTCAATAAAAAAGAGCTTGAACGAGTCGCAAACATGGCTGACCGGGTGGGTGCCTGGGTCCTGACCGATGAGGTTTATCGGGGCATGGAGTGGGACAACTGCCCTACCCCGCGAATGGCTACCCTCTATGAGCGGGGTATCAGCACCGGCAGCGTTTCAAAAGTTTTCGGATTGCAGGGATTGCGCACCGGTTGGCTGGTCTGTCAGGACCCGCAGCTCATTTTCGATGCGATGGTACTGCGTGAAGATACCAGTGAGATCATGAATATAATGGGCGAGGCCATCGCAGACATCGCCCTTGATGCCTCAAGATTTGAGAATACTGTTTTAGAATCCCAGGAGGCCGGCCAGGCAAACCTAGACCTGCTGGACCAGTTTGTTAAGCAGCAACCAGCGCTTTCATGGCATCGACCACAGTCAGGGTTCATCGGCTTTTGCCGGCTTGATCTGCCCATTGATGCTGACGAGCTTTCTGCTAGGTTATTGGCGTCACCCTATAAGACTTTTGTCATGTCTGGCGCAGCGTATGGTTTTCCTTCTCATATCAGGGTCGGAGCGGGTGGCGGTGAAGCGGCTGAACTGTCCAAAGGGCTGGAGCGCCTTGACTCTCTGCTACGGACTTTGGCCTGAACAGGCGAGACACTGCAGATGAGCACCGATGTGAAAAACAGAGCCGTTGATCTCCGTTCCGACACCTTCACCCTGCCCGATGATGGCATGCGACGAGCCATCTACGAAGCAGAAGTTGGAAATGCCGGATTTGGCGAAGACCCGTCTGTCAATCAACTCGAAAAAGAGGTGGCTGATTACTTCGGAATCGATGCCGGCGTATTTTTACCCTCCGCAACCATGGCGGGCCAGATTGCCATTAGCGTCTGGAGCAAGCCGGGGGATGTCGTTGTCATCGAGAAATATGGACACAACTATTACTTTGAAACTGGCGCGATGGCGGCGATTTCCGGAACCCAGGCAAGGCTGCTCAAGGGCACACGGGGCATTCTGGATCCAAAGGACATCGAATCTGCGCTGATCCATCCTGCAAACCAAAATGCCCGCACTTCGTTGGTGGTACTGGAAAATACCGCAAATTTTAGCGGCGGGACTATTTACCCCCAGGAGACGCTAAACCAGGTTTTCAGTCTGTGCCATGATCGAAACCTGCCCGTTCACATAGATGGCGCCAGGGTATGGAATGCCTTGGTTGCGAGCAAATGTGCCGCTTCAAGCCTAGTACAGACCTCAGGCTCCATTTCTGTCTGCTTCTCAAAAGGCCTTGGTGCCCCCATGGGGGCCCTGCTGCTTGGTTCATCCGAATTTATCCGGGAAGCACGGCGTATCCAGAGCATGCTGGGCGGAGTTATGCGCCAGGTTGGCTTTATGACTGCAGGCGCACTGTACGGCTTCCGACACAATATGGACCGCCTAGCTGATGATCACGCTAACGCGTCTTTCATTGCGGCAGCCCTGGCATCCAATTCGGCGCTAGAGATCGACCAGCAGTCAGTACAAACCAATATCATCTATTTCAAGGTCAAAAAGGGAGCTGAACGGGCATTCAGGCTAATTGAAGAAATGAACAGCTGTGGTATCAGGGCGTTTAACATGGGTTCACTCATACGTCTGGTCACCAGCCTTAATGTAAATCGCAAAGACTGTGAGTATGCAGCGACTACCATTAATAGGCTAATTAGCTGATCCCGCGCCATGCAACATTACAAGCAGGAAAGCAGCGCTATAGAGATCTGGAGGGTAAACGCATTTACCGACACACCTTTCAAGGGTAATCCAGCCGGGGTTGTTCCTGATGCCGATGGATTAGCCGAACCACTGATGCAAGCCATTGCTGCCGAACTGAATGACATTTCCGAAACCGTTTTTATCAGCCGGCCTGAAGTTGAGAGTGCCGATATACGCCTGCGTTATTTTACTTCCAGCACAGAAGTGGACCTGTGCGGACACGCCACTATTTCTGCCTTGTTTACCTTGTTCTGGACCGGAGTAATAACCGGCAACAGTGAAACAAAAACCATCAGGGCTCAAACCAACATCGGCGTTTTGGAACTTGGACTCACCTTCAACAATGGCGATCTGCTCTTTGCAGCAATGACCTTACCCGCACCTCAATTAGCACCCGCACCCGGAGCGCACCTGGCTGCCGACATTCTGGGGCTACCACCCACAGCCATTTCAGCCAGCCCGGACACTAGCTGCTGCCATGCCGGTTTATGGGCATATTTTGTACCTTTAACCAACGTATCCCAACTGGCAAATATTCAGATCAACAGGGAACGCATTGAAGAACTGTGGGTAGACAACCCGGACTTCACCGGTATTTATCCCTTTGTTCTGCTTGATCAGCAGACCACACAGGGACGTTTTTTCTCGCCACCCAGATTCGGAATCGTGGAAGACCCTGTAACCGGCACCGCCTGCGGCGCGTTGGGAGGTTTTCTAATCGCCAACAAGCTCTTTCCATCCGGCGGATCACTATTTGCCCACCAGGGAGTTGAAATGGGACGCAAGGGAACGGTCAGAGTCACTCAACTGGCAAACGGGCAGATACAAATCTCCGGTCACGCTGTTGCTGTTTTTCAGGGCACCATTATAAGTCATGACGGCAGCACCGGATTAAAGGTCTAATCCACCGTCTGGGATCTGGCATTAATGTTGCAGAATTCCTGATGTTTAAAAAATGAATCCTTAACATTTTCGTGAAAGAAGTTAGCAAACCATTGGTTCTATTTAACAAGTAGTACTGCCGAATATACACAGAATTTGCGCTTGCAAACCTAGATATTAACGACAATTTTAGCGTCGTCGCCTACCTTAAAAACGCCACTAACGAGCTTGGCGTTATTGACGGCATCGCGACTTTCCAGGACCCAGCGGCGATCGTTGCACTTCGTCCACGGACCTTCGGCCTGCGCGTTAACTGGAGGTACTGATCCGCTACCCCGCTTGCGGGGCAATTTTTTTAGCTGACCATTAACCGCTTACGCATTTGCGTAAGCGGTTAATGTCGTTGTGACGGGTCGAAATATCATCCCTGTCTGCGGCAGATCTGAGATCACATAGTTTTCTCAGTGCCTTGAGCATTACAGGTAAGGGAGGACCGCTTGCGGTAAGCCCACTCTTATTTTCCATACCGGCTTTGCCGGCCGGGCTCTCGATAAATTTGCTCACCAATTGTTCGTGGTGCTGAATGGCTATTTGTCCATGGGCATGGCAAACCTCAAGGAAGACTTTCACATTCTTCTGAAACCAGTCTTCTCCGCCATGCTCGTCCACATGGTCCAGAAAACTGTCCAGCAGGCTCTTCCTTCTCAGGCAGTCGCGTAAGGTCAGCTGATCTTCCGGGCGCATAAACAGGAACTTGTCGACCAGCAGTTGTGAGTAGTAAGGATCGTGCGCACTGCACAGACCGAGTAACAAGTCGATTACATTGATACCGGCAAAGTCGCCGGCATTGGCTCCCCTGTATTCGTGCAGGCCTACACGGTGTGGTTTGTAATAGGGCCTGACACAGTAAAAGAAACGTTCTACATCCAATCCCTTGAAAAGCAGGATGTTGTATTCAAGGACATCATCAAGTGCTTTTTTTGCAGCTTCCAATAGGTTGAAAGAAACCGGATGAGAGATACCCAGCGGCAGGGTATGCAATAGCGCTTCCGAGGCGCGAATAAAT
>CAYZLS010000181.1:0-4114 GCA_964479355.1 uncultured Wenzhouxiangellaceae bacterium
TTCTCATGTGCCCCGTTTTACAGTTATCATGGGTGGATCTTTTGGTGCGGTTAACTACGCCATGTGTGGACGAGCCTATCAGCCAAGAATGCTCTGGATGTGGCCAAATGCCCGCATCTCAGTCATGGGAGGAGAGCAAGCTGCAGCGGTACTGGCTACGATCCGCAGAGATAATATTGAAGTGTCCGGCGAGGCCTGGTCAGCAACCGATGAGGAGGCATTCAAACAACCTGTTCGCGACAGCTATGAGCGCGAGGGGCACCACTACCATGCGACGGCACGTTTATGGGATGACGGTATCATCGATTCAATTGATACACGGCATGTGTTAGGGCTGGCTTTGTCAGCAGCCATGAATGCACCCATCAAACGTGGTAAACACGGTATTTTCAGAATGCAGCCCTGCTGGCCCAAACGTTGAATAAATAACCCGTTCAGGACTTTCCGGACTGAACGCACCGTAACTAAGGAGTCACAATAATGCAGTTAAGCGAAGTTAAGGCACTGATCACCGGTGGCGTTTCAGGCCTAGGTCTGGCGTTGGCGCGCAAGGTAGTTGCCAACGGAGGACAGGCTGTCCTGCTGGATATCAATGACCCGGCCGGGGCGGCTGCCGAAAATGAATTGGGCTCTGCTGTGCACTATCTTCATACCGACGTCACCAGCGAGCAGGCTATAGCTGATGCTGTGCAGGTTGCGGTTGAGCGCATGGGGCTGATCAACCTGGCGGTCAATTGCGCTGGTGTGGTAGGCGCAGGTCGGGTGCTGGGTCGGGAAGCCCCCATGGCACTGGATTTCTTCACCAAAGCCATCCAGATCAACCTGATTGGCAGCTTTAATGTCATTAAAGCCGCCGGCGCAGCAATGGAATCCAACCCGCCTGGCGCCGGGGGCGAACGCGGAGTCATTATCAGCACGGCTTCGGTCGCAGCGTTTGAGGGCCAAATTGGTCAAGCTGCATATTCCGCTTCCAAGGCCGGTATCGCGGGCATGACCCTACCGATCGCACGGGAGTTTGCCCGAATTGGCGTACGGGTTAATACCATCGCCCCGGGTATATTCATGACCCCCATGGTAGAAGGTATGCCGGAGCAGGTGCAGGCCTCATTGAGCGCATCTATTCCGTTCCCGAGCCGTTTGGGTAAAGCGGAAGAATTTGCTGATTTAGCCGCGCATATAGTGGAGAATGCTTACATTAACGGAGCAACCATCCGTCTGGATGGTGCTGTCAGGCTGGCGCCAAAATAAGGAGAGGGTAATGGAAACGTTTGCTGAGGTGAGACAGCATATTCTGGATAATCATGCGCTGTTTCTCGATGAGCCTTTTCAACTGGGTTTTGACTGTGCGATCGAAGGGTCGAAGGGTGGCAGAAAACAGAGCATATTCCTAGCAGAGTTGAAATCCACGGACAACCGACGTTACCTGCGGGTGGAAACACTCATTTGCCCACTGGATGCTTTTGATGCAGAGAAATGTCTGCGCATCAACCTGATATTGCGGGTTAGTTATCTGGCCGTCGGTGATCTGGAAGGTACAGCCTACATAAAAATGTGTGAAAACCTGCCCTATGACTCCTTGAACGGCCAGGAACTTGAATACGTCATCAGTCACATTGGAGCGATGGCGGATCGCATGGAGCAGGCACTGGAATCAGGGAATGACATCACCTAGAGGCGATAAATCCATAGAACGGGAATACCGATTATGAACGCAATAGAGAAAGCTCTGAATTACCTGGTGAACAACGAAGCAATCATCTCGTGGTTGGTCTCATTCGTCATTGCAGTGGTTGTTTTCCTGGTCGGTCGTTGGCTCGCGAAACGGGTAACGCGGGCTATCAAAGCGTTGCTACTGAAGCGTGATATGGATGAGGCACTGATCAACTTCCTTGCGCAGGTGTTGTACGCGGCACTGATGACCGTGGTGATCATCACTGCTTTGAACTCCATGGGCGTGCCGGTGACTTCGGTGGCAGCCATTGTCGGCGCAGCGGGCCTGGCCATTGGCCTAGCGTTGAAAGATTCATTGTCCAATTTTGCCCAGGGTGTGATGCTGGTCATGTTTCGGCCGTTTAAAAAGGGCGACTTTGTTGAAGTTGGAGGGGTTGCAGGCTCGGTGGAAGAAGTTCGTATTTTCAGCACCATTTTAAAAACCGGGGATAACAAACAAGTCATCATTCCCAACGGTATTGTCGGCAGTGGTACAATCACCAATTACTCAGTGCATGACACCCACCGAATTGACATGATGATGGGGGTAAGTTATGACGACGACCTGAAGGTCGCGCGGGACGTAATGAAACGAATTTGCGCGGCACACCCATTGATACTTGATGAACCAGGCACCAACATTTTCGTTGCGAATCTGGGTGACAGCAGCGTGGACATTGCCGTTCGCCCCTGGGTAAAAACTGAAGATTACTGGACTGTCCATAGTGAATTGCTGGAAAGCTTCAAAGTGGAACTCGAAGCGGCCGGATGCAATCTCCCTTACCCACAAACGGATGTGCACATCCACCCGGCGGCCTGAGGAAAAATTTCACCCGTTTCCGGCAATACACTGCGTTAGCCGAACATTTCACCAAGGTGAACCTCAAAGTGACAAATATGACGTTTGATCGAGAGAATATCTATGGTTTTACATGTTTTCGACTGTTACAGTTTGTCCTATCCGGTTTTGCACCGCATCCTTGATGAAAAGTCCGGGTTAAGATACTGAAAATTATTGGTTGGAACCCATGAGAAGTTCACAATGGGGCGTTTGTTGGTCAAAATCAACACGCCGCTTATTCTGCTGGCGTTGCCTGCTTTATATCGCTCGGACGAAGACTCGCAGAATCTCTTTTACTATATGCTGCTGGCCTATGCCCTGATTGGTATTGGTCTGACCTGGATATATCGGATGGGAAAAAGTGACCAACCATGGATTAGTCAGGGAATACGCTTTGGCATTGCTATCGCGATTCTCACCACCATTCCGACTTACATGCTCTCTTACGCCGTTCAACCCATTCCCGCAATACTTGCAGTCAAACAGATCCTGTTTGATAGCACCACGATGTTGCTCATGGGTATACTGGTTGCGTTCGTGAACCGAAAATAGAAGATACTGGAGAAAAGTAATGAAATCACGTGCTGCCGTTGCCTTTAAGGCCGGTAAACCACTGGAAATTACCGAGGTCGATGTACAAGGCCCGCAAGCAGGTGAGGTGCTGGTCAGGATGGTCGCCACCGGTGTATGTCATACCGATGCCTTCACTTTGACAGGAGCCGATCCCGAGGGAATTTTCCCGTCCATATTGGGCCATGAAGGTGGTGGTGTGATCGAAGAGGTTGCTGCGGACGTCACCAGCGTCAAACCGGGTGACCATGTGATTCCTTTATATACACCTGAATGTGGTCAATGCAGTTATTGTAAGTCCGGAAAAACCAACCTTTGCCAGGCAATACGCACTACCCAGGGCCAAGGCTTGATGCCCGATGGCAGTTCGCGCTTTTCTCTTAACGGTGAAACCCTTTACCACTACATGGGCACGTCCACATTTTCAGAATACAGTGTAATGCCAAAAATCTCTGTGGCTAAAATTAACCCCCAGGCGCCCCTGGATAAGGTCTGTCTGCTCGGTTTTGGTATCACTACCGGTATTGGTGCTGTGCTGAATACTGCCGGGGTTGAGCCCGGGGCTAGCGTTGCTGTTTTTGGGCTTGGAGGTATCGGCTTGAGCGTAGTTCAAGGTGCCGTCATGGCAGGCGCCTCCCGTATTTTGGCAGTTGACTTAAATCCAGACAAATTCGCCATGGCACGGATGCTGGGCGCCACGGATTTTGTTAACCCTGCCGATTACGACGAGGCCATTCAGGACGTAATTGTGGACTTAACCGATGGTGGTGTGGATTATTCCTTCGAATGCATCGGCAATACCAATGTCATGCGGTCCGCATTGGAGTGTTGCCACAAGGGTTGGGGGGAATCCGTCATTATTGGCGTAGCGGGTGCGGGCCAGGAAATCTGCACCCGACCTTTCCAATTGGTCACCGGTCGGGTTTGGCGTGGCACCGCCTTTGGTGGTGTGCGCGGGCGCAGTGAATTGCCCGGCTATGTTGATAATTATAT
>CAYZLS010000181.1:4124-4726 GCA_964479355.1 uncultured Wenzhouxiangellaceae bacterium
TATGGCAGGCAAAATCAATATTGATGATATGGTGACCCACAGCATGGGTCTGGAAGATATCAACAAGGCTTTTGACCTGATGCACGAAGGTCGAAGCATACGCTCTGTTGTGATTTACTGAGGTTACTATGAATGCAGTCACGGAAATTGCACGCAGTCGCACGCACGGTGGCCAGCAGATCCGCCTGCAGCACCATTCCACCGTGCTTTCATGTGACATGATATTTGGTGTGTTTTTGCCGCCACAGTCAGAGTTGGGTCCGGTGCCGGTGCTTTACTGGCTATCTGGCCTTACCTGTACGGATGAGAATTTTTCATTAAAATCGGGAGCACAACGCCTGGCGGCCGAGCTTGGAATGGCCATTGTTTGTCCCGATACCAGCCCCCGGGGCACTGATCTGCCCGGTGAACACGAACACTGGAGCTTTGGTTCCGGTGCCGGCTTTTACGTGAATGCCACTCAATCACCCTGGTCAGACCACTACCAGATGTACGACTACGTCAGCCGGGAGTTACCTGCGTTGGTAGAAAATACCTTACCGGTAACCGATCAGCGCAGTGTCAGCGGACACTCAATGGGTGCCAATGGTCAGCCAGCAGCT
>CAYZLS010000182.1:0-1512 GCA_964479355.1 uncultured Wenzhouxiangellaceae bacterium
AGCATAGACTGTCTCGTAAGGTCTGACATATCTACAGAATGCCATCGACCGCACCAGACAAGGCTTGCGCCTGTTGGCGCACGGCTTTTCCATCAGCGTTCCGCTCAACGGTGAGCTCTGCAGAAATGGCCAGGGACTTGCTCTGAACGGCTTCTCTGAAAGTTTTCAATACACCCTTTCCCCGGTTGCGGATATCCAATTTAAAGTATCATTAGAATCGAGATAGTGGATTAAATTGATTATATTGTATCGATCAGTTGGTACAAATAATTTTTACTTACTTGGGCGCTTTGCATAAAACCTGAAAACCAGGATATTTGCGATGAAATCAATCAATCAACAACAGGAACACATTGGTTCCTACTACGCTGCTACAGTCAATGAAGTGACCGCTTACCCGGAGCTCAAAGGGGCTCAGTCCGCAGATATCTGTGTGGTTGGGGCTGGTTTTACCGGCGTTGCCACCGCACTGACACTGGCCGAACGTGGTTATAGCGTGGCCCTGGTTGAGGGCAACCGGGTTGGCTGGGGTGCTTCCGGGCGCAATGGCGGTCAACTAATCAACGGCATTAGTGGCCTGGCGAAACTCCGCAAGCAACACGGTGATGGTATTGCCGACTTGCTCTGGGATTTGAAGTGGCGCGGCAACGACATCGTGCATGAGCGGGTTAAAAAATACGGCATTGCTTGTGAACATAAAAATGGCTTTGTGCAAACGGCGCTGAAAACCCGGCACCTCACAGAGCTGGACGAATATGCCAAGGAAATGGTTCTGCACGATTTTCCTTATGAATATGAAATATGGAACCGGGATAAGACCCGCTCCATGCTGGGTACCGACAGCTTCATCGGCGCCCTTGTTAATTACCGGGATGGTCACCTGCATCCACTGAACCTGTGTATTGGCGAGGCCCGTGCAGCACATGGCCTGGGTGTGCAGATATTTGAGCAATCCCCCGTAGTGAGGATCAAACACGGGCTAAAAGCAAAAGTCATTACTGCCAGTGGGCAGGTTGAAGCAGATTCAGTGGTGCTGGCTGGCAATGCCTATCACACGTTGGAGCCAAGGCAACTGTCCAGTCTCATCTTTCCGGCCGGCAGCTACATCATCGGTACTGAGCCACTAAGTGATGCAATGGCAAACGAGATCAATTCACTTGACTTGGCGGTGTGTAATCTCAACGAAATTGTCGATTATTTCCGCCTGTCGGCTGATAAACGCATGCTCTATGGGGGGCGCTGTGATTATTCCGGTCGTGAGCCCCGCAGCATCGAGGCATCCATTTTGCCACGCATGTTGAAAGTCTACCCACAGCTCAAAGGTCTCAAAGTCGACTACCAGTGGGGTGGCAAGATTGGCATTGTACTCAATCGCATTCCCACCCTGGGCCGTATCAGCGACAATGTTTACTACTGTCAGGGTTATTCCGGACATGGTGTCGCTGCAACTCATACCATGGGTGAAATCACCGCGAATGCAATAACCGGCACCCTGGAAAGATTCGACCTGTT
>CAYZLS010000182.1:1522-4714 GCA_964479355.1 uncultured Wenzhouxiangellaceae bacterium
CGACCTGTTTGCCAATACCAAACACTTGCGGCTTCCTGGTTCGCAGTGGATGGGCAATCAGATCATCGCGCTGGGCATGTGGTACTACCGGATCAGGGATTTGTTATAGCCCGAACATTTTGTTTCTTCCTGTGAGAAACTTGCCTTGAGATGGTAAGCCGCAATAAAAAAACTAGGCGTGGCCGCAGTAACAATGGCATCCGTCAATTGCCCTGGCGCGAGATTATCAATCCCTACCCACCGCTGGAGATACTGAGCGCTGAGGGGCTTGAGAAGATCCACGAGGCCTCCCTTGAGTTACTGGAAAACCACGGTATGCGTGTGCTGCATCCAGATGCACGCAAGCTGCTGGCTGAGGCCGGGGCCGAGGTGGATAACAACCAGCAATTGGTGCGCTTTGATCGCAATCTCGTGCTGGAGAAAGTCGCACTGGCACCGGCCAATATCAAACTACACGCGCGCAATCCCACCAGGAATTTCAGCCTGGGTGGCCAACACCTCGCGTTTTCCTCGGTCGGTGGTTCTGCTTATTGTAGTGACCTGGATCGTGGCCGTCGACGCGGCAATCATGAGGATGTCTGTAACTACCTGAAGCTGGTTCAGAGCCTGGACATCATCCACCAGGAGGGCGGCGGGCCGTTCGAGCCCATCGAATTGCCTGCCCCAACCCGTCACCTAGACCTTTACCATGCGCAGATACGTTTGCTGGATAAAAACTGGCAACCCAACGCGCTGGGGCGCGAGCGAGCGCATGATGCAATCCAGATGGCGCGCATCGGCCTAGGAATGAGTGCGGATGAAATGGCGGAAAAACCGGCCCTGTTCGCAATCATCAACACCAATTCACCGCTGCAACTGGACATTCCCATGGCGGAGGGCATTATTGAAATGGCCGGCGCAGGCCAGGTTGTTTGCATTACACCGTTTACGCTTGCCGGCGCGATGGCACCGATTACGCTGGCAGGGGCGCTGACGCAGCAAAATGCAGAGGCGCTGGCAGGGATCACACTGACCCAGGTGGTCAAGCCGGGCGCACCCGTCGTATATGGTGCGTTTAGCTCAAACGTAGATATGCAAAGCGGCTCTCCAGCTTTTGGTACCCCGGAATATGCCAAAGCCGCCTTGGCCAGCGGTCAACTCGCGCGCCGTTATGGGATACCGTTGCGCTCCAGTAATGTCACCTCGTCCAACGTCGTTGATGCACAATCAACCTATGAGAGCGCCATGTCGTTATGGAGCGCAATTACCGGTCACGCTAACATCATCGTACATGCCGCCGGCTGGCTGGAAGGCGGTTTGACCGCCTCTTTTGAAAAGCTCATTGTCGATGCGGAAATGCTGCAGATGATGGTCGAATATCTTAAACCCATCGAGGTTAACGATGAATCCATCGCGCTTGATGCGATGGTTGAGGCCGGTCACGGTGGTCATTTTTTTGGTATAAAGCACACTCTGTCCCGGTTTAAAGCGGCCTTTTATCAACCCTTCCTGAGCGATGGTCGCAATTTCGAGAATTGGCAGGAGGCTGGCTCAGAAGATACCGTGGTACGCGCCAATCGCATTTGGAAACAATTACTCAGAGATTACCAGCAGCTACCGCTAGACCCGGCTATTGATGAGGAACTTACCGACTACGTTGCTAAACGCAAGGCTAGTGTCATGTCAAGCCTATAGTGTAGGCACGACATGACACTTGATTTGCTGGCGTAGAAACCATGCTCAATCACTATTCTGATCGGTCTTAGCCACCACACCGTCAGCTTTGATCACAACAGCCAGAACGCTATCGGGAAATTGCGTTTCCAGCCGCTCTATTTCTTCAGCAACAACCCGCTCAATGACGCCTTGGCATGGGCGGCTCACACGGCGCCAGTCCTCTAGGTAGGCGTGGCTGGAGCCCCGCCCGGCACGCATTGCCGCGCGATCAATCGCGATGGCAAAGCGCTTGGGTAATTCCTGTTTAAACCGCTTTCGTCCCTGCTGTCCGATGACCTGCGCTGGAATATCACGCCAATAAATGATGGTCAATTTCGGCATGCTTATTCACCTTCAAAATAGTCTGCCGTACCTTCGCCAACTTTGCCCAGATGACGAAAGGCTGCATCGCGCGGAGAGCCATTTCCCGGGATGCCGGCAGAGGCCAGAAACTTGTCTGAATCCGGATAGACAACCACCGACGTTAGGACATTGGTCGAAAACGCCAGGTATTTCAATTCCACATCCCCGCTATTAATCAGTTGGTGTGCAACTTCTGCGCCACCGGGTGGCGCTCCCAGCACAACACCGGCCTTAACCGGGTAAGTTTCCTCACCAAAGCGGTAGTCTACCTGCCCTTCAATGATAAACATCATTTTATCGTCCATCAGATGCGCATGGTGGAAAAAGGCGCGTTTGCCCAACGGCACAATCGTCAGCATGCAACCAAGGTTTTTTGCCCCAAGCAGTGGTCCAATCCGCCCCAACCGGGCAGCGAATAAGCCACCATTACCAAAGTCCATCAAGGGCACATCATTAATGTTTAATACAGGATTTGTCTTTGCTTCACTCATGTTTCTGCCTCGTTACCAACTCAATGCAACATACCATGAATTTCAGAGGACGAAGTGGTAACGTAACTTTCGTGATTATCTCATTGGTTGAAACGAATGTGCATTATCCGACAGACATTAATTTGTTGCTCGATGCAGTCAGAAAAGTCATTACCCTGACGGCTGACTATGCCGGGATGACCGGTCTGGGTGGCTGGCGGCAAAGTGTCTATCACTGCCGGCAAGTCAAGCGGGCCCATCGCTAGGTGCAGAAGATGAAACGGTCTTCATCAAAAGATCCGGCCAAAAAGGAAAAACGTTTATCACTGATCATCCAGGCGAATGGTGGCCAAAGGCGAAATGACTTTAGCCGCCACGGTGTTTGATCCGGATTGCACCGTTTCCATAAAAGCCATGGAAATAAAAGGCTTTATCCGTCATGCACAACGCCAGATGGATCAAATCGAACGGCGGGTGATCGGGGGTGAAGTGATCCCCCATGAGGAAAAGGTTTTTTCCATTTTCCAACCGCACACCGAATGGATCAGCAAAGGTAAAGCGGGTGTTCCCGTCGAATTAGGTCTCAAGGTGTGATGAGGGAAACTCGGACCCGCTATATCATCGGTTGGCGGGTATGGAACTCACTCAAAACTGATCTGGTACT
>CAYZLS010000183.1:0-4713 GCA_964479355.1 uncultured Wenzhouxiangellaceae bacterium
GCAATCAATAAAACTCATACCCTGGAGCGGGTCACCGCCGATGCCAATAACTGTGGACTGACCCAGGCCCTCCTGGCTTGTCTGGTACACGGCTTCATAGGTTAAAGTACCAGATCTTGATACAACGCCCACCTTGCCAGGACTGTGGATAATGCCGGGCATAATGCCGATTTTGCAAGCCCCCGGCGTAATAATGCCGGGGCAGTTGGGACCAATAAGCCAGCTATCCGGTTGATTGTCCAGCACGGCCTTGACCCGCATCATGTCCTGCACCGGGATACCTTCGGTAATGGTGACAATCACCTCGATGCCGGCATCAGCAGCTTCCAGGATCGCATCGGCTGCAAATTGAGGTGGCACAAGAATAACCGTGGCATCGGCACCCGTTTCAGCGACCGCTGTAGCTACGGTATCAAACACGGGTAACCCCAAGTGCTGTTGGCCACCCTTGCCGGGCGTCACGCCTCCCACGAGTCGGGTACCATATTCCAGTGCCTGTTCTGAATGGAATGTGCCCTGACTACCGGTAAACCCCTGGCAGATGACTTTGGTTTGCTTATTAACCAGCACACTCATTTGATCGCCCCGCTGCCATTGTCTTGGCTCGCTGCTACCGCTTTAATCGCGGCGTCATTTAAATCAGTAGCGGCAATGATGGCCAGGCCACTATCTGCCAGTAGTTGTCTGCCTTTATCGACGCGCGTACCTTCCAGCCGGACAATAACCGGCACTTTAACACCGACTTCTTTAACCGCGGCGATAATGCCTTCAGAAATCAGATCACAACGCACGATCCCGCCAAAAATATTAACCAGGATAGCGGTAATACGCTCACCGGAAAGAATGAGCTTAAATGCTTCTTTGACCCGTTCTGCATTGGTGCCACCACCGACATCCAAGAAATTGGCCGGCTCACCACCGTTAAGCTTGACTACATCCATGGTGGCCATGGCCAAACCTGCACCATTAACCATGCAGGCAATATTGCCATCTAGGGTCACGTAATTTAGACCGTGGCGACCGGCTGCCACCTCGGTTGGGTCTTCCTGTGCTTCATCACGGATAGCTGCCATGTCCGGGTGTCTGAACATGGCGTTGTCATCCATGTTGATCTTGGCATCCAGTGCGACCAGATTATCGGCGCCATCGATGATCAGCGGGTTGACTTCCAGCAGGCTAAGGTCTTTATCCACAAACAAGCGATAAAGTGCCGCCATGATGCCAGTCAGTTGTTTGACCTGGCTGGCCGACAACCCCATCCCAAAACCTATCTGACGACACTGGTAGGCTTGCAGGCCGGCCGTATTATCCACCTGAACGGTGACAATTTTTTCCGGTTCAGTCGCGGCGACCTGCTCTATCTCTACACCACCGGCTGCTGAGCCCATAAAGGTGACGCAGCAGTTCACCCTATCTACCAGGGCAGACAGGTACAACTCGTTCTTGATTTCAATGGCTTCAGCAATCAGCACCGAATCAACCGGCAGGGCCAGGCCACCCGTCTGGTAAGTGCTGATTTTCATATTCAGCATACGTTTGGATTCATGCCGGACTTCATCCAGCGAGTGCGCCAGCTTGACACCACCGGCTTTGCCACGCCCACCGGCATGGACTTGCGCCTTGACGACCCAGGTTTTGCCGCCGAGGCCCTGCGTTGCCAGCACTGCCTCTGCCGGTGTTCTTGCTACCGCACCGGCAGGTACAGGTATGCCGTAACTAGCAAATAGCTCCTTCGCCTGGTATTCATGAAAATTCATTTTTACTCCTTGAATCGGGTGTCCGCGGATCATATTTGCCCGGAGCATTTTCCCCCGAAACGACATTAAAATCTAGTGCTCCATCAATCCAAAAAAATCGATTACTGGTGCAATATGCGAGACGGGTCTGCGACCCATCAGGCTTGGGATTGACTCGATTGTACAGGCCCTCATTTGCAGATGTTAAGTCCAACAGACTCTTGCGTTATACTCAAGCCAATGGCGAATCAATGAAAGATATTGAGTGGGGACTCAACCGCGGTGAGAGTCACCATTTCTGCAGAAAATAATGAGCCAGACAGCAGACTTGAGCAGTTACCCCCTACCCGAGGCCTTAACCCGCCGGATGCTCACCTATCTCAATGTATTCAGGCTGTTCATAAGTCTTGCCCTGACGATTGCCTATTTTATTGATCCGCTGACTAGAAATCTATTCCTTGAAAGTGGGACCATCGTCGCTACCATTTTGGTCGATTACATTGTATTGGCGGTTTACCTAGCATTTGAAGCAAGACAGCTAAGCAGCAAACTGTTTTCCTCATCAAACCAATGGAGGGTTACCCCCGTGAAGAATATGCAAAGAAAGGTACAATAAGGTTTTACGTTGATCGAACTGATGATCGTGATTGCCATCGTAGCCATTTTGGTGGCACTGGCAGTTCCAGCCTACCAAGATTACACCAAACGTGCGAAATTCACCGAATGCTTGGCAGGTGCCGCGCCAGCTAAATTAAGTATCTCGGAGTTTCGTCTTTCGGGGGGTGCTTGGCCAACTATAGATCAATCAGGCATTAACCTGTCCGCGGTTGGCGAATGTAAAGCTCAATCCTATTCAGCTACTACCGGAGCAGTGACGGTAGAAAGCAACTCTGGGGGCAAGGCCACACTAACACCAACCGATTCAGGCTCAATCACATGGGCTTGCAGCAACGGTGGACTTAAAGCACTTGCGAAATACCTGCCCTCCAGTTGCCGCGATGGCTGACATATGGCAATACCAGCTAGGCTCACCTGCTATTCAAGACACTGAATTTACACTCAACTGAGGCCATTCTGCGACACACTGCGGGGTGGCTTTTTTCGTTAAAATGCGCTAATTTACAACCGACAAGTGATATTCAAGTATAATAAAAAGGGGAACAGGGAGTGACCCGTTTATGCGCTCGGAAATAAAAGCAAGCCATCAATTGCACGGATTCGCCCGTCGCCTGGTTGCCGAAGGCTTGCTGGAAGAGCAGGTTGCCATCGAAGCCAGTCTCAGTGCCAGTAAGAATGGCCTTACCATCCTTGCCTGGATCATTAAAAATATTGAGTTGGACACACATGCCCTTACCCAGGCAGCCTCGGTTGAATATGGTGTTCCAGTAATCGATATCAAGGCTGTCGATCTGAGTATTTTACCCCAGCATGGTCATCCAGATGGCAGCCATTGGTGAGGAATCTGGATCACTCGATGATATGTTGCTAAAGGTTGCTCAAGTTTATGAAGAAGAAGTGGGTAATGCAGTCGATGCGCTGTCCAGCTTGCTGGAACCATTGGTGATCGTCTTTATCGGCGGAGTTGTCGGTGGCATGGTAATCGCTATGTACCTGCCCATCTTCAAAATGGCTGCCGTCATATAGGGCCTGTTAGCACTTACTGGGCAACGAATTGAGCATATTTTTGGCAAGTACACCGCTATTTTTAGCCGCTGTGTTCGGCTTCGGGCTGCTGCTCGGTTCATTTCTGAATGTCGTCATCCTGCGACTGCCAGCCCGGCTAGAGCACGCCTGGCGTTGCCAGTGCGAAGAATTGCTTGAAGTTGAAACAAAAAATGTAAGTACTCCCCCACCCGGCCTGCTGTGGTCGCGCTCTCATTGCCCAAAATGTGACCATTTGATTAAAGCCCATGAGAATATTCCTTTGCTCAGTTACCTTTTCTTGAAAGGTCACTGTGCCACCTGCAATGCCCGTATATCGATTCGTTATCCGGTAGTTGAGGCCGGCACAGCTGTTTTGTCCCTGGTGGTCGCCATGCATTTCGGTCCGACCCTGCAAACTCTGGTTGCGCTCGGAATAACTGCTTTATTGATCGCGCTTGCGGGCATCGATTTAAACCATCAATTGTTACCGGACGATCTGACCTTGTTTTTATTATGGGCCGGACTGTTGGCCAGCTTATTCAACGTTTTTATTGGACCCATCAGCAGCATTATCGGTGCACTGGCAGGCTATTTGTCATTGTGGATGGTATTTCATGTTTTCCGCCTGTTAACCGGCAAGGAAGGCATGGGCTATGGAGATTTTAAGCTGCTGGCAGCCCTGGGTGCTTGGATGGGCTGGCAAATGTTGCCTTTGATCATCTTGCTTTCTTCGGTGCTCGGTGCAGTGGTTGGCATTAGCCTGATTATCGCCAAGCGCCACCAGCCTAATCAGCCGATGCCGTTTGGTCCGTTCATCGCAATTGCAGGCTGGATAGCACTGCTCTGGGGCAGGCAGCTCATCGACATCTATCTCCAGTACAGTAGCTTGTGATCCTTGACCACCCTTATACAGTTGTCCTGACCGGCGGTATTGCTTCCGGCAAGACGCTGGTTTCAGACGAGTTCAAACAACTGGGCGTTGCCGTGATTGATACCGATATTATTGCACGCCAAATCGTTACACCGGGACAGGCTGCCCTGGGGGAGATCGAAAGCACTTTTGGGGCGGACATCATTGATGCCGCCGGTCAGCTTAAACGCCAAGACTTAAGAGCACGGATATTTTCAGACCCGAATGCACGCAAAAAACTGGAAGCTATTTTGCACCCCAGAATCAGAGTGGAAGTGAGCAAGGCGATCGCCCTGGTAAAGTCTGCCTATTGCATTGTGGTCATACCATTGTGGACAGAAAACGAGACTTATCCAAACATTGATCATGTACTGGTAATTGATGTAACACCCGCGACCCAGCTTGCCCGACTAATGAGCAGGG
>CAYZLS010000184.1:0-4707 GCA_964479355.1 uncultured Wenzhouxiangellaceae bacterium
GGGTCGACCGATGGCACCGCCGGAGTTCAACAATCGAGAGCGGTTGGCGGTTCAACTCCCACATGGCCTGATTCGAGTGCTACGGAGTCGTGCTCGCGCCCAGGGAGTGTCGCTCAACGTGCTCATCGACCAGGTGTTGCACGATGCGTTGTCGCTCCCGATCCGGCAAGGAGTCGAGGAGACAAGCGTCCTCGCAGCCTTCGACTGACTCGACGAGAGCGTTACGTCCGCCAAACGGCCTCCCTGGAAGATCAAGACCTGGACGTTTACAAACGGTCTGAGCCTGTTAGCGAATCGGATACTGGTCTATCGGTCGGGATCCGCGCCTAGGCCGGCTAAGCGCTGTGGAAGGTTAGGGACCTCTCATGGCTTTGACGCCGGAAAACCCGATACCCTTGACATCGAGCAGTTCTTGCTCCGACAGAGGCAGAGACAGAGCAAATCTTCTATCGAGAAGAACCCTTCGACTTCGAGGGCGCGTCGGATCTCATCCGAGAAGGCGAGATCGCTGAGGCCGGGTCGAGTCGACGGCTGGTTGTCGTTGTTCGGTTCGAGACTCGAGTTCCCGTTGGTCGCCCTTACCTCAAACACGTCGGCCGTTTCCGCCCTGTTCAGCGTGTCATCGGCAAGCACATCGATTACACCGAACGGTCCGACGAGACCAGACAAGCCCACCGGAAATGACGAGCAGTAGGTCCGATCGCGGCAGGCCAGAGACAGGTGGCACCACGATCCAGGACCCCCTCAGCCAATCCGACTCCGAAACCTGCGAGTATCCAGGCAGACTCGACTAGCCCCATCAGAGCGCACCAGACGCCACAACATTCCTCAACACCTTTGGTCCCACCCAACATCTCGTACTCGGGCATCTCATACCGGTAACTCTCACCTCGCCCCCTGTGCCCAATTCCGACTCTTGACACCCTCGACCGGCCAAGTAGAAAAACGCTTGGCCACCAAGTTGGTAACACCATCGCGCTGTTCGAGCGCTCCATCGATCACCAGACCAACATTGCGCCGGGCCACCTCGCGTTGGGCCGCCCATACCTCGGGGAAGACAATGACGTTGAGCAACCCGGTCTCATCCTCCTGGTTGAAGAAGATGACCCCCTTAGCAGTCATCGGGCGCTGGCGGTGGGTTACGACACCACCAACCCGGATACGGCCACCATGTTTCCCGCTCCCCAAGACTTCGGCGATCGAAACGCACCCGGCCGCGATGAGCCGATCCCGCACGAACTCAACCGGATGCCGTACCGACACCCCGGTTGACCACAGATCAGCTCGAGTCTGCTCCTCCTCCGACATTGGGAACAGTGCAGGTGGCTCGGTCCCGACGGCAAGGGGGAGACGCCCCGGACCCATCCCGGCCAGTGCTCCCGCCGCCCACAGCCCCTCGCGGCGTTCTATCCCCAACGATCCCAGCGCTCCTGAGGCCGCCAGGCTCTCGATGGCACCGACCGGCAGCCCGGTCCGCTGAGCGAGGTCGATCACCGAACCAAAGGGGCCGTCGATCGACCGGGTCGCCTCGATCCTGGTGATCTCGGCATCACCCAGATTGCGGACATAACGCAGTCCCATCTGCACCCCGGTAGCCATCCGCACCGGATCGTCGAGCAACCCTCTGCCTCGCCGCCAAGTTGTCCCGTAATAGATGGCGTGGTCATCGGGATCGGCCTCCACCGGGACGATCGTACAGTCGTAGCCAGACTCGTTGACATCCGGTTCGAGCACAACCACCCCATGACGTATTCCGTCCTGCACGAGCGAGTTGGGGCTGTAGAAACCCATGGGTTGGGCGTTGAGCAGCCCGGCGAGGAATTCCGCCGGCCAGTGATACTTCAGCCACGACGACATGTACACGATGTAGGCGAATGACACCGAGTGACTCTCGGGAAATCCGAACGATGCAAACCCCTGGAGTTTCTCCCAGATCTCTTCAGCAGCGGCACCGGTGATCCCGGTGCCGGCCATTCCGACAAAAGTTTCCTGGCGCAGCTTGGCCATCACCTCATCGGACCGCTTGTGGGTCATCGCCTGACGAAGTCGGTCGGACTGCCCCGGTGAGTATCCGGCACACACTCGGGCCAGTTCCATCAGCTGCTCCTGGAATACGGGCACCCCGAGCGTTTTAGCGAGAATCGGCTCGGCCAGCGGGTGCGGATACCTAACCGGTTCCTCGCCGTTGCGGCGCCGCAAATAGGGGTGGACGGAATGCCCCTGGATCGGTCCGGGACGTATGAGCGCCACCTCCACCGCTAAGTCGTAAAAGGCCTTCGGCTTCATCCGGGACAGCGTCGCCATCTGAGCTCGCGACTCCACCTGGAACACCCCGACCGTGTCCGTCTTGGTGAGTATCTCGTAGACAATCGGTTCCTGTGGGATCGTGGCGAGATCGATTGTCAATCCGTGAACGTCCTCGATGAGGTCGACAGTGAGGTGGAGCGCATTGAGCATCCCCAGGCCGAGAAGATCAAACTTGACGATTCCCATCGAGGCACAGTCGTTCTTGTCCCATTGCAGAACGGTTCGATCCTCCATCCGACCCCATTCGAGTGGCACCGTCTCGTGGAGAGGGCGATCGGCGATGACCATTCCCCCCGAATGGACACCGAGGTGACAGGGGAAGCCGTCGATCCGACGGCACATGTCGGCAATGAAGTCGGCGGTCGCCCCACCGGGCAACTCGATATGTTCACCGATCGATCGGGCATCACGGGTGTCGAGGTACTTTGTGAGTCCATTCACCTGAGCCTGGGTAAACCCGAACGCTTTGCCAACATCCTGGAGCACAGACCTGGCTCGGTAAGTAACAACGTTGGCCACCATCGCCGCCCGCTCCCGCCCGTATCGCTGGTAACAATATTGGATGACCTCCTCACGCCGTTCGGCCTCGAAATCGACATCGATATCCGGAGGCCGCCCCCGCTCCGATGAGAGAAACCGCTCGAATGGGAGAGCCAGCCTGATCGGGTCGACCCGGGTCAGATCGAGACAGCGACAAACCGCAGAATCTGCACCCGAGCCCCGAAGTTGGCAAAGGATATCGCGGCTACGGGCGAACTGGACGATGTCCCACACCACCAAAAAGTAGCCGGGAAACCCGAGTGCCTCGATGACACCGAGTTCATGATCGAGCCGATCCATCGCCACCCGATCGATCATTCCCGGGCCATCGCCCGGATAGCAGCGACGCGCTCCCTCGGTCGTAAGATGCCGCAGGTACTCCATCTCGGACCGAAACGCCCCCGGCATCGGGAAGTCGGGCAGCCGGGGGGCGACCAACGTCAGATCGAAAGCAAGGTTGTGCCCCAGATCGACGGTTCGCTCAACCGCTCCCAGGTAACGCGCCAGTCGACGGGCCATCTCTCCCGGGGAGCGCAGATAGCGCTCGTCGGTCGCCGGCCAGTGCCCATATCCGGTATCGAGATCGCGTCGTCCTCCAATTGCGGCGAGCACCTCGGCAACATCAGCCTGGGATCGCTCGTGATAGTGGACGTTGTTGGTAGCTAGGAGCGGGATTCGGAGCCGCTCCCCCACCTCTGCGATCAGATCGTTGCGGATGTCGTCTTCAGGCATTCCGTGATGCCATACCTCCAGAAAAAAACGATCCCCGAATACCTCCCGCAGTTCCATCGCCGCACCCAGTGCGCCATCCAAGTCCCCCTGTTCGGCTGCTCGGGGCACCGAACCGTGACGGCACCCGCTCAGAGCGACAAGCTGTCCCCGATCGGCAGCCTCGATCAGGTCCACCTTGTTGTAAACCGGTCGGTCCTTTTCGCCGCGAAACTGCGCTTTCGTCACAAGATGAGACAGCACTGAGTAGCCAACAGGATCTGGCGCCAACAGGACCAGGTGATTCATCTCCGGTAGCGCGGTGGGCTTAGAGCCATGCATTCGACGGATCCGTCCTCTCCGAGGGCGGAAGTCCCCAGTCTCCAGTCCTCGCTCTTCAGCCGGAAGGGAATCTCTGACTGGGGACTGGGGACTGGGGACTGGGGACTGATCCAAACCGACGACTCGAGGTAAACCGATCTCTACTCCATACACCGTCGGTAATCCGATCTCGGCAGCGGCAAGGCGGAACCGGGCTGCGCCGTAGAAACCGTTGTGGTCGGTGATCGCCAGTGCCTCATATCCCAACTCGGCCGCACGCGCCACCAGGTCTTGCGGGTGTGATGCCCCATCGAGAAACGAGTAGTTGGTGTGGCAGTGGAGTTCGGCATAGCGTGACATGGGACAGAGAGCCTACCCGAACATATGTTCGATTACTATCGAATCTAACCTCAAAGGGCGAACTCACCGGATCGGTCGGATCGCTGATCGGAACGGTCAAGATCGTGGATCGGATTCATGTACCTTCTCACGACACTGCCGCCATCGTCGGCTACGCCAAACCCAAGGTGTTCCATCTCGAAGAAGATCTACCCGACCACATAGAAACGGACAAAGCGAGTCACCAGTCAGCTAATCCGGTTCGGTTGGAGGCAGGGGACTGGAGGTTTTGCGCGCCTAGCCTCCCATCGTGGACAACGACCCATACGATTCCGGCTGGGGTAATCATCGACCGCCTTTGCTGCGCCTACCCGCCATTCGCGGCGCCATAACCATCATCGTGGTCGTAACGTTCGTCATGCTCACCCTCATGTCCACCTGTACGCCACGTTCGCGTCCGATCGGGTCCACCACTACGACCATCGATGAAGT
>CAYZLS010000185.1:0-4675 GCA_964479355.1 uncultured Wenzhouxiangellaceae bacterium
CCACGTACAGCATTAATATTGCCGTGAGTCTTTTAACCCATTTTTCCGGCAATTTGTAAATACCCAGGCGGCTACCTAACTGACCACCGATGATGACTGCAATGAATAATGGCCATGCTCCAAACACCGCTTGCTGCACCGAATAGTCACCAGATTTAAACAGTTGTCCGCCAAGACCGGCGATGGAATTGACCAGAATAAAACCGCTGGTAATACCTGCAACGGTGCGCGGCGGCGCCAGGCGCAACAAATAAATTACCGGCGCGAGGAATATCCCACCACCAATGCCGGTAATCCCTGCCAGAAATCCAATTGAGCCGCCAATGGGTAGCGCCGTAAGCCACAGCCTTTTTTTGCTGATGTAGCCTTGCTCGGTACCGATTGGCGGCTTTACCAGCATTTGCACTGCCGCCAGTAACAGGCTGAAGCCCAACAAGCCAATAAACAACTGTTCCGACACCGGTAGCCGCCCACCCAGCCAGGCTATCGGGACCGATAGTGCTATATAAGGCAGCAGTGTAGAAACAGATAAAAACCCCGCCTGTTTATTAAGGTATACACCTCCACTCACGACCATAATGTTGCAACCCAGTGCGATGGCCGGTACCACCCGATAATCCATTTCGGATAAAATAAGCAACGCATTATAGGTAGACCCGCCACCGAAGCCAACCGCCGAGTAGGCAACTGCTGTCAGGAAAAATAACCCGGCAATAATCAACAACGGCATCACGATCTCTCATTTAACCCGAACATTTCATCAAGGCAGCATTATGAACCATATGAAGTAACCTGTGATATGCTTTTTTCATGGTTTCGTTCAGGGTAAAACATGGTCTGTTTCTCAGGCCCCGGCTGAAAAGACTGCAGGAGATGCAGGCGGAGATATTCCGGCAGTTGCTGTTGCTGATTCCAGACCAGATTGCATTTTACAGTTCGTTCCAATCCCGGGTTTCAGGTTCTCCCCTGTTACGCATGGATATACTTGAACGTCACCCTTATACACACTTTCTGCGTTTAACCTATCAGTTTGACCAACAGCGGCAACGCGAAGTCGCGCCGGATGCACATATCCGGGTTTACCTGGATGCACGACTGGCTGAAGTGACCTCATTCGACCCGGCACAGGGTTTTAAACGCATGGCCCACCCCCGCTTTCCTCAGCAGCAGATGCTGCAACGTAGCTGGCGTCAAAACCTAGCCCTGGACAAGTGGTTGGCCTATCTGATTCACCAGGGTCATAGCGTTGTTACCATGCAGCCAGCCAAGGACAGGATCGGTGACCAGCACACACTTCCGATTACCGAGACAGTCGTTTGACAGGCACGTATTTACTGCGTAAGATTGCGCGCCTTGCGGGGCTATAGCTCAGCTGGGAGAGCGCTACAATGGCATTGTAGAGGTCGACGGTTCGATCCCGTCTAGCTCCACCAAAGTCCCCTTCGTCTAGAGGCCTAGGACACTGCCCTTTCACGGCGGCAACAGGGGTTCGAATCCCCTAGGGGACGCCATATATAAGGCGTTGATTATCAAGTAGTTAACGTGAAATAAACCACTTTTAATTAGTGGCTTTTTTGTATTTGGGTAACTATTTGGGTAACTTGACGAATCATTTTCAAGAAAAGCGCCCCGACAGCAGGGGCAGATAGGACACTGCTAGGACGTGTATCTAGCCTACTTGGAATGATGGGTACTGTCTGCAAGTTAAAGTGTTTGGTATGTTCATTTTGAAACTCTTCTGCCTCAGTTTAAAAATAGCAGAAGTGTCTTTTAGGTGAAGTGGCTAGTTGGTACCGTTGGGCTGACGTCACACACTTGACAACCGATTGTATTTAAAGCATATTAAGCTGGATAACTCACGGGGGATCAACCATGAGCCATCCCATTAAATCTAAATCGACCAGACTGGGAGCACTCATTGCCCTGGCCGCAGGTCTATCCGTTTCGTCAACCACTACAGTACTTGCCCAGGACCAGGCAGCGGATAGCAATGCGCAAACCCTGGAAGAAATAACGGTGACCGCCCGCAAACGGGTTGAAAATCTCCAGGATCTGGCGCTGTCAGTAAGTGCCATGGGTGCGAAAGAGATCAGTGCAAGGTTCGCAACCGACATACGTGACCTTGTTTATATTTCTCCCAATACGGTACTTGACGACACCAACCAGGGACCCGGCGGCGTGGCGGCTGCATACATTCGTGGTATCGGTGTCTCGGAGGTCGAGAAGAACTTTGACCCTGCCGTGGGTGTGGTTGTTGATGGAATATTCCGCGGCACCATGACCGGTAGTATTGAACGCGCCATCGACCTCGAGCGTGTTGAAGTCCTGCGTGGCCCACAGGGCACCCTGTTCGGTCGAAACACCATCGGCGGTGTCATCCAGATGGAGCGCACCAGACCGACCATGAAAAATAGCGGCAAAGTTCGCGCCAGTTATGATAATTACGAAACTGCGGTTCTGGATGCGGTACTCAATTTCGGTGACGGTGAAACTTTTGGCGTAAAATTCACCGGTTCTTATCGGGACCAAGGTGAAGGGTACTATACCAACCTAGTGACGGGTCGTGAAGATGGACAAAGTGAATACATGGCGTTTGGGATCAATCCACTGTGGGCACCCAACGAGAATCTTGAAATTGAACTGACCTATTTGGGCGAACGCACCGACCAGGACACCCCCCCGTTGCTTAACGTCGGCCAGCCCGGCCAACTTTTCTGCGCGGGATTCGGATCGTGCTCACCGGATATCAATACACCGGTATCCGGGGATCGCTATAATGTACTGGTTGCGTATGGCAGCGACGCACGCAACCCTTTTCCCGGCTCACCGTTTAGCCCACCTGGATACGCTGAGCCGCATGGACCCTACGACGCAACATATGACGCAGACACCATCCAGTTGGAGGTGCGCTGGGACCTTAATGAGGACTACCGTGTTGACTACGTAGGTGGCCGATGGGAGACCGAAGAAAAAGTCGTCACCGATTGGGATGCTGTTCCGGAAGTTCTTTTCCACACCGACCGTCCAGCTGAGTACGAACAAACGACGCACGAATTGCGTCTGACCTACGACGCGGGAGATGCGCTAAATTATACCTTGGGTGTCTATTCGTGGGATTCAGACTATGAAGTCCGCCTGCGCAGTTACATCGGTTTCGTCATGCCCAGCCTCGTGCTTGATCTGCCCCAAACCACCAAGCAGACCAATAAGTCCACCGCCGTGTTTCTTGAGGGTGACTACCACTTCAATAACGGCTGGACTCTGAACCTGGGTGGCCGCTATACCAAGGACAAGAAAACCACGGACCAGTCCGGTGTCAATAACGGGGCCGCAAAGGAAGACTGGAACAAATTCACGCCCAAAGTAACCCTGAAATACGATTTGAATGATGATGCCATGGTCTACGGCCTTTACTCCGTAGGCTACCGTGCTGGCGGATTCAACGGTCGTGTGGATAGTCCCGAGACGGCCACGACACCTTATGATCCTGAAACTGTCGATAACTTTGAGATTGGTTACCGCTCTGAATGGGCCGGGCGTACCGTCATATTCAATGCAACCGCTTTTCACATGGACTACCAGGACAAGCAGGAAGAAATCCAGCAGCCTTCGGCAACCAGTGGCACCGGCCAGGTCACCCGTGTGGTTAATGCTGCCAGCGCGACCATCAAAGGTCTTGAGTTCGACCTCATGTGGCTGGCGGCAAACGGTCTGACCTTGCGTGCAAGCCTAGGTGTGCTTGATGCCTCGTATGATGATTTTCTGGTCAACACCGGCAGCACGGCAGCACCCGTGCAAACGGACTTTTCAGCGCTGGATTTTCGCCGCGCACCGGAAGTGACCGCCAGCGCCAGCGGGAATTATGAGTGGCAGGTCGGTGAGGGTACCGTGATGGTACGGGCCGGCTGGCGCTTTCTTGATAGCCACGAAGTAGATTTCGCCAACAAACCGGAGCTGCACAATGGCTCGCAACACTTGCTGGACGCCTCGGTTAATTATTATTACCGGGATTGGAATTTCAGTCTGTTCGGAAACAACCTCGCTGGCGAAGACGGTTACCAGATTGGATTTGATGTTGCGGGGCTGTGGTCCTATGCCGCACCCAGGGCACCACGCACATTCGGCTTTGAGGTTGGTTATACGTTTGGTAATTGATACCGGTTGAGGTGCCGTTAAGTAACCGAATTACAAACCGGCTCATTGTCAGGATGAGCCGGCGGCAGTCAATTCCCAAGCCGGATCACCGGTTTCATGCCAACAGGTGTTGCTAATAAGTCATGGGCAGGTCGATAATCACGGCTGGATTACCCTCTGATGGTCCCACGGGCCAGAGGATTTCGGTTTTTCACGCCGCTGATGCACAACCATGCAAGGTGTGGAACTTGAACTGCAAGTGCTACTATCAGATCGCCTGAGTATGCGCGCAAACATCGGCTATCTGGATGTGAAATACGATGAATTCAGTTTTATCGGTCCCAGTGGCCCCGTGGATCTTAGTGGGTTTGATTTCCGTCGAGCACCAAAGTTCACCGGTTCTCTGGATGCAACTTACGAATGGCAGGTTAGCGGTGGCGAAGCCTGGGTCAGAGGCGCTTATCATTTTATTGGTGGGCACTTTGTCGAGCAGACTAACCCCAATATTTCACCAATAAAAAGGCAAAACCCCCTATTAATC
>CAYZLS010000186.1:0-2590 GCA_964479355.1 uncultured Wenzhouxiangellaceae bacterium
CGGCGGCCTTGCGGATCGTTCGCACCAACACCGACTGTGTTATCAACAGAAAAATAAGTAGAAATATAGAGAATTGTTTTTTCACAGATTCCAACTATTCTGATATATGTACTAATTCTACTACTGAAGTTAATCAAAAATGTCGTAATTGACCTCGAACTTTGAGATTTTAGTTCATCGGTTATTTCGGTCTTAAAGAGAAAACACGAAAGAGATGTGAGAATACCGACCAACAATCCCCTCTACAAAAGCATTCTTATTTTAGATGTTGCCTTAAAGTATGTCTGAATATGGCTACTTTTAGCTACTTAGGACAACCAATAGTTCGTTAGAAATGAACCTGTTACATATTTTGAACTTTTTGTTATAGTAAATGGAATAAACGATGTAATGTTATCTGCTATATCACAATTTATCTTATCGTATTTAACTTCAATAATGACATTATTAAGTGGGGTCACAGCTGAGTCTACCAAATTTGACTGCAGAAACTCCAAAGAATTGTAATTTATCGCATAGTCTACTGTTATCCTGAATTTATTATCAGCAGACACATAATAATCTCTAAGATAATTATTTAATAGCACAGGCGTTAAAAACTTTAAAAAAGATCGGACAGTATCAGGAATATCTTGCGATAGAATAAACTGAACTAAGTCATTTGGATTAAAATGATCTTCTAATTTAAAATTACCTTTTTCAAGAGAGTAAACACTTTTAGTGCCCAAGGCATTTTTCTTATGTTTCAGTTCCAACTTTGGAGACACGACTTCACCAAATTTTTGTCCATACCATCTCATTCTTGGCTTTGTCCTTACACTCAAACCATCAAGGTTTTCATTGACAAATTGACGATCAAATGTATCAAAATATATATTGTTAATATTTCTTGAATTGTATTGTTTTTTAAAAAATGCTGGATGTGAAGCAATTATTGAACTAACTGTTTCATAAGATATGCCTTTAAGCATATATTTTTTTTCATATCTGTATGAAAGATTATTACTGGAACTCATACTTTATTTATATAGAATTTCTTTAAGGTTATTTGAATTTGATTTGTATTCATTGCCATTAATAACTAACCTTGATTTTTCTTCAAGAAGATATTCATGATTTACCTCCACAAGATTAATATTTTCTGCGATTATTTCACCCCCATCATACTCTTTCTTCTTATTAAACAATGCAAACCCAATGTTAGACTTTGATACTGATAAGTCTTTAATCGTTACATATGATGAATCCTTTACGGCAATTGCAATATTTGCACTAGAGATTTTTACATCTTTGAGATCACCAATACTTCCTTCACCAAAACTAATGCCCTTATCTTCAACATTATTAATATGCACATTATCAATTACTACAGAGCTCCCAGATAAATCAACAGCGTCTCCGCCAAAGCTATTAACAGAACCTATATCATTAAACACAGTGTTAATTATTTTGCCATTTGAAAAATCAGAATCCAAAGCATCAGATACTGTATTTTCAAATAAACTGTCTTTAATAAAGTAACTAGAGTGAATAATGTTTAGATAATCATCTCCAGATTTATTATTATAAAAATTCACATTCTCTATATAAACTGGTGATTTATAGAACACTATAGGGGCAGTCATTCCGAAACCCATTCTAGATATTACAGACAATCCGTTAAATACAACATTAGATAATAAGCTTTTTTTAGGTGAATCTATTATGATAATCCCCTGCCCAGTCCCATCTGAAGATATAAATTTTATTTGATTATTTTTATTACCAACAAAAATAATTGGAGAATGTGAGATAATTGCTGAATTATTATTTAGATCTACAGTGGTGCCTGGTTCAATATTTAACTCATATCCTTTTGGTATTATCAAATCTGATGAAAGAACATTGGTACCCCTTTCAATATTAATAGTATTGCCATCAAGTTTAATAAAATCATAATCAATAAAATTAGATTTATTCTCTAATAAACTATCGTCCCATTGCTGCATGTTAAAAGAATTATATTGACTTACATTGGTTTCTTTAACTTTATCCGAACCTAGCACTCTATATACAACATTAATTTCATCATGTTTAATATCTTCATTATTAATCTTATCATCTACTTTAAAAACAATAGATTGATACTCCATTAGGCCCAACGCTTGTTTTCCTCTTAATATTTCATCGGTTATTTCGGACTTCAACGCTTTTTTTCCTCTTAATATATTGTTACCTTTTTCAGGGTAAACTGGAACGCCTTTTATAGAAAGAGAAAGTATTTCCATAGGAATACTTTTTGTAGACGCCATATCAAACCAAATATATCCATCTTGAATTCTATTGAAATTAGCATGCACTCCTTTATAAACATCTAAAATATCTCTCAATACTTCCTGATTGCGATAAAATTCCTTTTTACCTGTTTTGCCTACACTAATGTGTCGTTCTATAAAACCTTTAGATTTATCCATTTCTCTATCAAAATTAAAATTAAAATAATCTTTTCTTAAAATATTAATAGTAGAATTGATTTCTTCTTCAAATTCATTCCATAAGTCATCTATGTATCCTTTTTTTGTAACTCTATTAAGCTCTTTTAAGTACATTT
>CAYZLS010000186.1:2600-4661 GCA_964479355.1 uncultured Wenzhouxiangellaceae bacterium
AAACTTTCCTTTGTTGTAATGATCATTTAGTCTAAAAACGCGAGAAGTATCAACCCTTCCCTGTGTTTCATTGTAGTGATCATCTGGTACTGGCTCTAGCTTTCCATCTATAGGATTGTAATAAAATCTCATATTATTAAAGCTAAATCCATGCCATGCTCCCAATACATCACTTACAGCAATCCACTTAGACAAAGATTTTGTATTAAAAACTTCTGACGTACTAAGTTCCCCTTTCCTAAAGCCGTCTAATAAAGATGCAGCTCTATCATACATATCTTTGTGATAATTACTACTATCGACCTTAAAATTATCGAATGTACCTATATCCATAGAATAGTAATAATCATCATTACCAGATGGTACTCTATTCCAACCGACCTTTTCATAAAAAAGTGGCTCTTGTATAAATCTAATAACAACTGAGTCTTTTTTATTGTTGTTTTCTAACATTACGGTATTCAAATGTTCGTCCATAGCATAAATACCTTTACTGTCACCATTTATTACAAGCTCTATAAACTTATATCGTTTACTTATTAAGCCTTCATACTGCATAACTTTTCTTAAAAACCATGTGTGCATAAAGCCTCTTCTTTCAGGGTCCATTAAAGAAAAGTTTTTCATTCCATGAATTCTATTATCACCCGATACTTTGACACGGAAAGACCATTTGTCGCCTGACAAATGGTCGCTTGCAATACCGCCCTTTAAACGAACCTCTATCTTAATATTATCATTATATTTTGCTTTAACATATTCATTATTGAGCCCTATTAATGTCTTTCTTTCTAGGGCTTTATCTCTTAAGAACGATAATTTTTGATAGTTTGAAAAAGGCATGCTAATATTAAGAATATCAACATACTCAATATTAGATTTAATATAGTTAATAAAGCTATATGGATAGGCGACGATGGTTAAAGAGTTTGCTACAAAATTTTGTATTAGGTTAATTCTATAAGAATAAGCTCCGAATATAAAAAAAAATATAGCAATTAATACAATAGCAAAATTTCTAAAGTTAATAATGCTTCCGTTAAAAAAATACCTCTTTATAGTTTTAAGATATCTAAAATTTCTATCTTTTGATTTGATATACAATTATAGAACCACCTTATTGTCAAGGTAACTTATCCTCGCGCTATTATCTCTTTTAAGGATGTCGTCTTTTGTTTTTTCAAGATTATCCAATAGGCTAAAGTTAACTGCAAGTAATATTTCAACTCCTTCATCTTTATGATCGTACCTTTTTAGATATACAGTGTCTGCATTTTGACTAACTATCTCGACTATATCTGAAAGATCTAAACTTTCTTCATTAATACTTACTGACAATAGAGTATCTTCACCAATTTTCTCAACACGTTGATATTTGCTTTTTAATGCTATTACAGAAATTATTATAAATACAGACAAAGTTGTAATTGCTTTTTGGTTTGCGCCAAGGCCTAAACCTATTGCAATAGTAAGAAATAAATATGATAGTTCTTCTGGTTCTTTAATTGCAGCTCTAAATCTAACTATAGAAAGTGCTCCAACTAAACCCAAAGAAAGAGCCAATGAAGACTTCACAATAGTTATTACCAGCATAGTTGTCATTGCTATTAAAACAAAGTTCTGTGCAAATGCAGCTCGATTTGATAGTACTCTACTGTAGCGCACATAAGAGATTGATACAATATAAGACAATAAAATTGTTAACAATAAATTAAAAATAAACCCTGTTAAATCTATATGGATATTCTGCATCGTGCTAACTGCTAGGTCTTGTATATAATTTTTATCTATATAGTTTTCATTCATATATCACCTATTAAACAAATTCATAAAATTAGTACGTAGAGGCTTTTCTCCACTGTTTTCTTCTAGTCTTTCATCAGCAAACAGATGAGAATGTGTTTCCCAACAAGTATCAAAAGATTGAGTTAATACTGAATCTAAATCCCAATCTTTATATTTACTTTTCTTGACTTTAATTTTCTTGGTAACTCTATCACTTACTTTTTCTTTAACTAAATGCTCTTTAAATCCTGCAAGTGATAAGTATTATCTAAACCG
>CAYZLS010000187.1:0-4660 GCA_964479355.1 uncultured Wenzhouxiangellaceae bacterium
CCGCCAGTCCGTCGTAGCCCAGTTTTTCGAGCTGTCTGGCCTTAGCGGTGAGTGCCTCGGTGCTGTCGAATTCATCCTCAAACCCAAACACACCGTCAATTTTCATGCTTTTTTTCACTTTGTTATTTTCCAGTGATGACGCTGCCAAAGCCTGACCTGATTGAAGGCTGCAAACCCGTTTTCATTGTGATTTTGATTTTGACCTTTTGCGTACCGACTATGCTGAGTTTTGCGTTTATAGTCAATGAGCAGTTGTTCTGCTCGGGGTTATGGAAAGAACCTCCGGGTAAAGCCAGACACAGGAGACTGTTATGCCCTCTATAGACTTTGAGTTTGACCTCAGCGACACCGAACGTGAAGTACAACGCACCGTTCACCGATTTGCCAAAGAGGTGATGCGTCCTGTAGGCCAGAAACTGGACAAACTTGCAGACCCACAGCGCGTGATCGATAAGGACTCCGTTCTCTGGGGCGCGTTTGATCAGTACGAAGAGTTGGGCATCAATGTTCTGGGGGGTGATGAATTCGATTTATCACCAGTGGAACAAGCCAGAATGAATGCCATCGTCCTTGAAGAATTGGGCTGGGGTGACGCCGGTCTTGCTTGCGCGTTGGGTACCCGAAGTGATGGATTCCCACAGATGTTTGCCCATCTCTCGGAAAATCCTGATCTGATAAAACGTTTTAATAATGACGATCACAAGGACATCAGTTGCTGGGCCATTACTGAACCGGACCACGGCAGCGACACCCTGGCGCTTTCCGAACCGCATTTCGGTGATCCCTCAGTGAAAGCCAACTGCATCGCCAGCGAGGAAGGTGATGACTATGTGATCAGGGGTCAGAAATCTGCCTGGGTTAGTTGTGGACCCATTGCTACCGTCGTAACGCTTTTTTGCACGATACAGGGTGATCGCGGTTTTGAAGGTGGTGGTATTGCACTGGTGCCGCTTGACTTGCCAGGCGTTTCCAAGGGTGTACCGCTTGACAAGGTCGGGCAGCGTGCATTGCCGCAGGGCGAGATTTTCTTTGACAACGTGCGCATACCCAAAGATTACATGGTGGTGGGTCAGGAAGCCTACAAGGAGACACTCCACAAGACACTGACACTGACCAACACGTTTATGGGAAGTGTGTTTGCCGGTGTCGCACGCTCCGCCTACGACCTTGCACTTGATTACGCCAGGCAACGAGTACAGGGAGGCAAGACCATAATTCAGCACCAGAGTGTCAAACTTCGCTTGTTTGATATGTTCCGTAAGGTCGAAACTGCAGCGGCCTTTGCGCGAAAAACCCAGATATACAACAGTGTATCGCCCCAGGGGAAATTGCATCTGGCAATTGCTTCCAAAACATATTGCACAAAAGTTGCCTTTGATGTCGCAAGCGAGGCATTACAGATTTTTGGAGGTAATGGCCTTAGTCGGGAATACCCCATTGAGAAAATCTTGCGTGATGCACGTGCGTCCATGATCATGGATGGCTGCAACGAGGTTTTAAGTATCGTGGGTGCTTCGGGCCTGGAGTAGATCTATTTTGACCTTTGATATCCGGAACAATTGGGGGAGGCAAAGCCGCAAGGTGATAGGCAATTACCCATCCCAGGCCCTTGTCGGTCAGGGCGGTCAGGGCGGTCAGGGCGGTCTGAGGGTGCGAACCCTCCCTTTTCAAGGTGTTGAACGAGCCCCTGTATTGCAGTATTGCGCAGAGAATGCCATGCCCAAGGAGAACCCAGTATGAAAGCGACAATGATCGGCGGAGGCATGACAGCCTTCGGTAAACACATCAATCGCAACTTGAAATCGATAGCGGAAGAGGCAGTCACTCTCGCGCTCAAGGATGCCGGGATTGAGAAGGATGAAATCGATGCTGCTTATGTTGGCAACGCTTCCCAGGGTGTTTTGCAAGGTCAGGAAAGCGTGCGTGGACAAGTGGTGCTACACGCCATGGGCATTGGTGGAATTCCTATTGTAAACCTTGAAAATGCCTGCGCCTCATCCGCAACTGCCCTGAACGGGGCGATGGCAATGATCAACGCTGGTGAAATTGAATGTGCACTGGTTCTGGGTATGGAGAAAATGTATTTTGAAGACCGGGCAATAGCACAAAAAGCATTTACCGGTTCGATGGACATAGAAATGCTTGAAGAAAGTGTGAAACGCATGAAGGCATCCGAAGAAAGGGCCCGGGCCGAAGCAGAAGCTGGCAGCAATAACCCGACTAAAGAGAAGTCTGGGCAGAAAACCGTATTCATGGATTTATACGCCATGACGACCCGCACCCATATGGAGAAATACGGAACAACCCAGAGACAACTTGCTGCCGTAGCCTCTAAGAACCACCGGCATTCATCCATGAATCCTCTCGCACAGTACCAGCAGGACTACTCCATTGAAGAGGTACTGGCTTCACCTGATGTTGCCTACCCTTTGACGCGCCTGATGTGTTCACCCATCGGTGATGGCGCTGCTGCGGCAATTGTTTGCAGTCCTGAGTTCGCACGCAAGAAAGCCGTCGCAAACAAGGTAGAGATTTCTTCCTGCGTCCTCAGCAGTGCCAGGATATCGGGCGACCTCAGCCAGAGCAACCTCACATTACTTGTTAAGAAAGCCTATAACCAGGCAGGTGTAGGGCCAGAAGATATTGACTTGGCAGAAGTCCATGACGCCACTGCCATGGGAGAGATCATCTCCAGTGAAGGTTTGATGTTTTGTGATCCCGGTGAGGGCGGTCCCTTTGCGGAGACCGGCCACAGTAAACTGGGCGGCAAGCTTCCGATCAATGTGTCTGGTGGGCTCGAATGCCAGGGACATCCAATCGGTGCAACCGGTGTGCGTCAGGTCATAGAACTTTATTGGCACCTCACTGATCGTGCAGAAAAGCGCCAGGTTGAAGGTGCAAAAACTGGCCTTGCTCAAAATGCAGGCGGCTTAACACCCGCAGGTGAAGGTGCGCTCTCTGTCACCATCATGAAGCGCTAACCTAAGACTTCATGCACCTTAGACAAGATAAAATCACGCTCTTTTACTCATACTTGGAGACAGTGTCGTGGAACTACGAGAAGTAATCGGACGAAGGCGATCAATCAGGTTTTTAAAGCCATACAAACCGGTCGAACCTGAAAAAGTACAGGTCATGTTTGAAGCAGCGCGTATTGCCTCCCACTGGGGTAATGTTCAGACACTCCGGGGAATTGCAATATTCAAGAACTCTATCAACAAGGAAGCCCTGGATAAGCTGGAGGGCATTGTTCTTGGCTGGCAAATAAAGTCAGCCCCATGCGTCATCGTCTGGTACCTGGATACCAGTGCCATTGATAACCAGAGCAAGAGTTTACTCAAGCTTGCTGAAATCGGTGCACTTGGCGTGGGATCGAAAGAAGTACGTATGGAAGGCGTCGAAAAAAAACTGCTTCCAATTTTTGAAGGGATTGGAGACCTGTTGAAGCAACCCGGACTCAGCGAAATCGATTGTGGCCAGGGGATTGCGCAAGCCACACTCGCTGCTTTTGACATGGGCCTAGGTACTTGTTGCCTTGGTGCAGGACCTGGCGGACCTGAGCTTATGAGGGCCCTGGGTACGCCGGAAGACGCTCGCCTCCTGTTATTGCAAACAGTGGGGTATCCCCTCGAACACTGGGAGGCTGGTGGTCAACGGCCGCGCCAACCCTTCAATGATCTGTTCCATATGAACGAATTTGGCACAGAATTTCCAAGAAGCGAGGGTGTCGTGGAGGAATTAGGGAAAGATGGCATGTTTACCCGACCAGCACCTTTGCCTGACCGTGAAGAAGAATTGAAGCTAATGCAACATGTGCTTGGTTTGAAAGCACCGGCAATCTTGTAAGGTGGTCGTGCAAAACTGTTCTTGTAGATCCTGTGGATAAATAATGACCGAATTAAACGATCTCATCCTTGCCGATTTTTTCCTCGGCCGGGCCGAGAAAAATGCAGATTTTGAAGTTTTGACCTTTACGACTTTTGATGGTCGGGCTGATGAAATCAGAACCTTCGGGAAAATCTGGGAGAACTCTCAAAAATTATCCTCAGCGTTGCTTGGTCGCGGTATCAAAAAAGGACATAGCTTTGCCATCATGCTGCGTAATCACCCGGAGTTCATTGAAGCAATGGCAACGGCATCCACGCTGGGTACCGCCTGCGTGCCCATTGATCCAAGAACACGTGGTGAAAAGCTTACCTACATATTAAATAGTGCTGAGTGTAAAGGTATTATCTGTGCTGACTACTGCATTGAGCAGGTGATGGCGGTCAGGGACAGGGACAGGGTACCGGCACTCGAGTGGATCATCATGCTGGATAATACGGGTGAAGCTGATACAATTGCAGGTGGTGCAGAATTCATAGATTTCATTTCAATGGCCGATATTCTGGCCACGCCGGCCGTCACAATAGATCGTCAAGTAACGGACCCACAGCATCCATTGGAGATTATCTATACCTCCGGCACGACTGGCGACCCAAAGGGTGTCGTTCTCCCCAATGCAACAATTGCCGGCAGCACGATGGCGGGCCACGTCCTGCAGTACATACCGGGAGACAGGCCATACACCGGCTTGTCACTCACTCACGCTAATGCACAATGCCTGACTCTGTTTCCAGCGATAGGGATGAATCTACCGGTCGTATTCAGTCGAAAATTT
>CAYZLS010000188.1:0-4643 GCA_964479355.1 uncultured Wenzhouxiangellaceae bacterium
TGGAAGCCTATCAGGCGGATCGTTGCGATGCCCTGACCATGCAGCGGGCTGCGCTGGCGGCACGATCGTCTGGTATGTATGACCGCAAGCTGCACCAAATTCTTGATGAAACCATCTCTAGCGAGCCACAGGGACCTTTGGTGCGGCAGAACGACTCACGCTGGCGCGATATCGTCTGGTGGTCGTTCAATGCTCGCTTGTTGGCCGAATCGCACGGTATAAGTCAGGCCAATGTGGAAAAGGTCAGGCGGGAATCCGACAACCGGGAAGTACAGCGTTTGCTAGGCGTTTATGGCGAATTCGGAGCAGTCATGGGCCTGTCCAATGATTGGGCTTACGACATCATTCGACTGGTCGGCAGTTATCAGGATGTTTGGGATAGAAACCTGACACCCATTGGACTGGAGCGCGGCCCCAACCGCCTCTGGAAAGATGGCGGGCTGATGTTTGCCCTGCCCTTCCGCTAGACTGCGTGAAATTACTAACCGCAGTCCGCTTCAAAAAAATCATTGAGGAGTATTTGTATTGAGCCAACCCATTCCCCGCCAGGCACTGGACCGTTGTCCTCCCTATGTTCAGGGCAAAAGTGCGATTGCCGGCGTAGAAAACCCCATCAAGCTGTCTTCCAACGAATCTCCGTTTGGGCCCAGTCCCCGCGCCCGTGAGGCGTTCCGACAAACCGCAGAAACACTACACCGTTATCCGGATGGTGGTCAAACTGTCCTGCGGCAGGTGATCGCCAGGAAGTTTGGTATTGAAGAAGAGCGTATTGTTTGCGGCAATGGCAGTGAAGAGCTGATTCTGTTGTGCATGCGTGCCTTTATTGATCCCGGCGATGAAGTGCTGGTCAGCGAAAATGGCTTTGTGATGACGCGCATCCATGCTCTGGTGCAGGGCGCTGAGATTGTTGTGGCAGCTGAAGACGGCTGGGATCAGAGTGTTGATAATATTCTGGCCAGTGTTACGGACAAGACCCGCATTGCGGCAGTCGCCAACCCCAACAATCCTACTGGCACCTATTTGCCGGCTAGTGAGATCCAGCGTTTACATGCTGGCCTACCTGCCACAGTGTTGTTGTTGCTGGATGGTGCTTATGCGGACTATGTGCAGCAGGAAGATTTTGACAGTGGTCTGGAGTTGGTGCGGCACTCGGAAAACGTGATCATGACCCGAACCTTCTCCAAGTTATATGGTCTGGCCGGAACGCGCATTGGCTGGGCCTACTCGCCGATGGGCATGATCAGTGCCATACAACGCATCAGAACGCCATTCAATACCAATTGGCCGGCCCAGGTGGCTGCCGCCAGTGCCCTGGAGGACTCGGCGTTTGCCGACATGGTGCGCGATCACACCATTCTTTGGCGAGAACGCATGCGTGAACAGTTAATAGCCTTGGACATTATGGTGCCACCTAGTGTGACCAATTTTCTGCTGATGCAAATACCCGAAAGCCGGGGCCGCACGGCCCTCGGTGCTGCAAAATTCCTAACTGAAAATGGAATCCTGCTTCGGCCTACCGGCGTTTCCGGCCCTAGCGATTGCTTGCGCGTCACGGTGGGCACAGCAGAAGAAAATGAAGCCTTCCTAGCCAAAATCACCCAATACATGCAGGCTAACGCCTAATCGTGAGCCAGCTGACACTGATTGCGCTCCCCACCTCACCCTATGCGGCGCGCCTGCACATCCAGATTCTGCATAAAGACCTGGAGGTGCAAACGAAGTTTCCGGCGGAGGGCATCAGTCCGGCACAACATGGCACGATGAATCCTTTTGCCAGGACACCCATCTTGCTGGACGGCCCGGACCAAATCATTGAATCGGCCGCCATTGCGGAATACCTGGAAGACTTGCACCCTGAACCCGGCATGCGCGGGCAAAGCTTGTTGGAAACGGCTCGGGTGCGGGCCTTTGTGCGGGCCGTTGATCTTGACCTGTTCCCGCTGTTGTTTCGCCTGCGCACCCTGAATGTGAGTGATTCGGCAATCACACCCGCCAGCGGCGAATTATTGGCATGGCTAAATTCTGAGCTGCTGGCTGAACTGCACCAGGTGCTCGGAAAACTAGAAGCCCTGATGGCTGGTGATAGCCACGTTTGTGGCAACCAACTAAGCTTGGCCGATTGCGCCTTGTTGCCCGCCTGCTTTTACCTGGACTTCTTTCTGGGCCGCTGGCAGCAGGACGACTTCCGGCTGCAGCATGCCTTGTTGGAAAACTGGTGGCGGGGCATGATTCAGCACGCTTCCGTGGCCACCGTGATGGCCGGCTTGAACGAGGCTACGCAGCAGCTCTGATGAGACTCAGCTGCTTATGAATTGGCGCAACCAGTCGAATTGGAGCCTGGCACGAGCCTGGACTCTGCAACTGCTGGTGTTGGTTGGAATTTGCTTCCTGTTAGCAGGTATTGCCTCCACCACCCTGGAAAACCTGGACCACCTGGGCGTCCAATCCGGTTTCGATTTTCTGGAGAAGCGCGCCGGCTTTGATATCAATCAAACGCTGTTTGCCTATTCGTCGGATTCACCTGTGTACATGGCTTTTGCCATAGCCATAGCCAATACGGTGTTACTGGCAGTGTTGTCCATTGCGCTGTCTACCGTGATCGGGTTATTGGTGGCTTTGTGCTGTGTCAGTGGTGACCGGTTCTTCAACGCATTGGGCCACATGTTTATCGAAACCTTTCGCAATATTCCGGCCTTGCTGCAGGTGTTTTTCTGGTATTACGTCGTGCTGCGTTCACTGCCCACCTCGGCACAAAGCTGGCAACTCGGTCAGCATGTCTTTTTGAACAATCGCGGTTTGTTTTTACCGGGTTTAAGTTGGTCTGTCAGCACGACTGGACTGATAGGTGGCCTGGCGCTGGTCAGCGTGGCGGTCCTTGCCCTGCTGCTCAGGTTCTATCATCGGCGCCATCCCGGCAGATCCTTGCGTCCGGCATGGTTGAAACATCTGGCAGCATTCTTCTGGCTGCTGGCCACAGCGATCTGGTTCACACATGCCACTGCGTGGTCACAGCCGGAACTACAGAAGTTTGGCTACATTTCCGACTGGGTGATTACGCCGGAACTGGGTGCGCTGATTCTGGGTCTGTCACTGTACAACGCCAGCTCGGTTGCTGAAGTCATACGCGCCGGGTTTGTGGCCATACCAAAGGCCCAATGGGAGGCTGCCCGCTCATTGGGTTTGCCGGCTGCAGCCATCATGCGCACGGTGGTAGTTCCGCAGGCCATGCGCATCATCATTCCGCCCATGACCACGGTCTACCTGAATATTTTCAAAGCCACTTCACTGGGCGCGGCGGTGGGCTATCCGGAAATAGTCTCGGTGATGGTTGGAACCACCAATAACATCGTTGGCCGCCCTGTCGAAATCATGTTCCTGACCTTTGCGGTGTATTCGATGGTGTCTTTGCTGGGCATCTGGATGATGGGCTATGTCAATCGCCGTTATAACCAGTTCGATCTGGTGTGAGGCAGCATCATGTCTGAATCCTCAAGTCATATACAGCCATCACCTACTGTAAGTGCAGCGCGGGGATTTTCGACTTTGCTGAGCCGTATCTGGCGACCGACGCTGAGCATTCTTGGTTTGATCCTGATCATTTTGCTGGTCTGGCCCGCGCTGCAATGGGCTGTTTTTGATGCTTACTGGACCGGCAGCGATGGCAGTGCCTGTCCGGACAAGGCGGGTGCTTGCTGGCCATTCATAGCCGAACGCTTTGACCAGCTGATATACGGCGCTTATCCGGAGGCGCAACGCTGGCGCGTCAACCTGGGCTTGGCCATCGGTTTGGTACTGATGGCACCCATCATGATTCCCCGCATTGCTGGCAAGGCGATCTGGGTCTCTTTGTTTATCTTTGTATATCCGCTGCTGGCTATCGCCTTGTTTTCCGGCGGTGTGCTGGGTTTGAGTCCGGTGGAAACCAGCAGTTGGGGTGGCTTGTTCCTGACACTGGTGATCGGTGTCTTTGCCTTTGTATTCGCCTTGCCCAGTGGTATTCTGTTGGCCCTAGGGCGGGAATCGCGCACACCGGTGATTCGTATGCTGGCCGGCACCTGGGTGGAAATCTGGCGCAGTGTGCCCACGCTGGTGGTGTTATTTGTGGCGGTGATCATGTTGCCGTTGTTCCTGCCCCGTGAATATGAAGTCGACAAATTGCTGCGGGCGTTGATCGCCGTGTCCATCCTGATGAGTTGTCATATTGCTGAGGCAGTCAGAGGTGCCCTCAGGACGCTACCCGCAGGGCAATTTGATGCCACGCGCGCGCTGGGGCTGAAACGGCGTTCCGCCTATATGCACGTGATCTTGCCGCAGGCTCTGCACATTTCCACCCCGCAGATCACCAACATTTTCATTGGTCTGTTCAAGGAAACCTCCCTGCTAGTCATCATTGGCCTGTTCGATTTGCTCGGTATGGTCCAGGCTGTGTCGAGTGATCCGGAATGGCATTTGTCATCGGCGCGGGCAACCGGGTATCTGTTTGTTGCTTTGATTTACTGGGCCTTCTGTTTTGGACTATCGCGCTATAGCGCTTTCCTGGAAAAGCACAATCGCACGCCTGGCTCATACTGAATGTCCAGTGAATGGTTGAACCGCCCCGGCTTTACCGGGGACTCCATACTTTGAGAAGATGGAGTTATGAA
>CAYZLS010000189.1:0-1585 GCA_964479355.1 uncultured Wenzhouxiangellaceae bacterium
TATTTACTGCAGCCTTCCATCACGGAGACAAACGCGCTGGGCCCCGGAGCATTCGTTACTGGCAGGTGGTCAAATTTCTCAATTTCAGGGAAGGAGATATCAACTTCAAGCGCGCCCGTGTTGCGCACCGAATCTAGCATAGTTGGCAGTCGATGAAGGGTTTGCGGGCCAAAAACCAGATCCACAAAAGGTGCGCGTTTGAGAATGGCGTCGCCTTCCTGGCTGGCCACACAGCCACCCACACCTATTACGACCTTGCGGTCAGCAGTTTTCAGTTTTTTCCAGCGGCCCAGTTGTGAAAACACCTTTTCCTGCGCTTTTTCGCGGATAGAACAGGTATTAACCAGAATCACGTCCGCATCAGCCTCCGAATCGGTCAATTCAAGCCCATGGGAGAGCGCCAGCAGATCCGCCATTTTGTCGGAGTCGTACTCGTTCATCTGACAACCGTGTGTTTTGATGAAGAGTTTACCTTTCATCTTGCAATCGCTGTTCTACCTGTGCCTGAGTGACTCGCTAGAATACACGTTGAAACTGCACTTAGCCATGCCCTCACAAGTGACGGTAGCCACCATACGCTTCATACCAATTCTCATTTGTATTTGAACAGACTTTTGAATTCCTATAATGCGGTGTTGAGGAAGGTGTGATTTAACGCGGTTAAGTTTGGAAGAACTCCAATTCGTTGGAGTGGCGGTGTTGGCTGTGAATTGATCATGACAGCAACACACGGATGCGGGGAATTCCAGTGAGTGGGAACCATAATTACAAAGCTTATATCAGTTATAACCACCGTGATTCACGCTGGGCTACCTAGTTGCACCGTACGCTTGAGTCTTATCGTGTGCCGCGAAAGCTGGTGGGCATCCAAACCGGCACAGGACATGTACCGAAGCGGATAAAACCTATGTTTCTGGACCGGCACGACCTCTCTTCATCCACGGATCTGAGTAGCACGGTAAAGTCAGCACTGGCTGACTCTGAAAATTTACTCGTGATTTGCTCCCCTGCAGCAGTCGCATCAAAATGGGTCAATGAAGAAATTCTTAAGTTTGCCCGCCTTGGACGACAAAAGCAGGTTTTCTGCATCATAGTAGACGGTGAACCCACAGCTGAAACGGTCGGTTCTGCCTGCTTTCCTTCCGCTTTAAAAGCAATCGTTATGCATGAACCATTAGCTGCCGATGTGCGTCAATGGGCTGACGGCAAACACCTGTCCGGATTAAAACTCATCGCAGGCATGCTGGGGCTGCCCCTGGATCAATTACGTCGCCAGGACTTGCAAAGTGGTAGCCATTCTGGTACTGGCTATCACCGCCCGTATGGCGGCTCAGCAACGACGTGATTTGAAGGAATCACTGGTGGCATACAAACTCAATGAGTTACGCACCATGATCAATGTGGCCTAGGATCCCGAAGCGTTACCCTGCCTGGAGCAATGGGATGAACAGGCCCTGTCAGATCTGATTGGCGACCTGGAACTGCAGCACGACACGTTGGTTAAGGCAGCATTGGAAATACGCCAGCAGGGAATTGAAAACTGGCAAACTGGGCAAATTGCAAGTATGCAAACTGCAAAACTGTG
>CAYZLS010000189.1:1595-4632 GCA_964479355.1 uncultured Wenzhouxiangellaceae bacterium
CTGGCGCTGGAGCATTTCCGGCAATCCTGGGCATTGCCGGTACAAAGCTACCAACGCGACCGCAGTGATCATTCAGTATTTTTTGAGCTGGGACAGGCGGAATACTGGATTGGCCAGACCTATATGGATCAGGGCGAGCTGGCAGAGGCTGAAAATTCATTCATGATTGGTTTTTTCTTCCCGGTTGTGCCCGATGGCAAAGCCCGCATTCGTGCGCAGGTTTCAGCTGCGCAGAAAAAGCAGCACCTGGACCTTGCGGTTCAGGCATTTGTTAAAGTTGGCACTGAGTTGGGTATTTTGTAATAACTCAGGAGCACTAGCCCGCCAGCTCAGTTCGCACGACCTCAGCCAGTTCTGCTGCCAGTTGCCTGACCTGGTCTTCGTCGCTGCCTTCCAGGGTCACTCGAATCAATGGCTCGGTACCGGAAGGTCGCAGGATCACCCGGCCAGTATCACCCAATTGGCTCTGCACAGATTCCACCGCTGCGCTGATGGTTTTGGAGTCGGTAATATGAGCTCCACCCTGACCATTATTCCATTTTTTAATGGGTACATTGATCATGGTCTGTGGCAGTTTCTGCACATCTGCACTCAATTCTGCCAGTGATCTACCCGTACTGACCATGACTTCCAGTATCTGTAGAGCACTGACAATTCCGTCACCGGTACTGGTTCTGTCCAGGCACAACAGGTGACCAGAAGCTTCTCCACCCAAAGTCCAGCTATTGCTGACCAGCGCTTTGTGTACATGGCGGTCACCCACCGGTGTACGTAAAAAGGGGATGTCGCGTTTTTTGAGTGCCAACTCGAGGCCCAGGTTACTCATCACTGTCCCAACCACACCCCCTTTTAACAGGCCCTTGTCCTGCCGTGCAGTAGCGATGATGTAGAGTAACTCATCGCCATTAACCACCGCACCATTGGCATTCACCATGATGACGCGATCGCCATCACCGTCCAGTGCAATACCAACATCAGCGCCATGTTCCACTACCGTCTGGCCAACAAACTCCGGGTGCATGGAGCCACAACCATCATTGATATTCAAACCATCGGGATGGTTGCCGATGGCAATAACCTTTGCACCCAGCTCCCTTAATACAGACGGTCCGACACGGTAGGTCGCACCATTGGCACAATCGACAACGACTTTCAATCCACACAGCTGCGTGCCAAAAGGGATCGTGCCTTTACAAAATTCAATATAGCGACCAGCGGCATCCTCAAGCCTGATGGCCTTGCCCATTTTTTCAGCCGCCACCGTTGAAAATGGCTGATCCAGCTCGGCTTCAATCTCCTGTTCAACATCATCAGGTAATTTTTCACCCTCAGTTGAAAAGAATTTAATCCCGTTGTCGTAAAAAGGGTTGTGTGAAGCGCTGATGACAATACCTGCACAGGCAAAAAGAGTACGGGTCAGGTAGGCCACAGCTGGCGTCGGCATTGGCCCCAGCAAAGCAACATTGGCACCCGCTGCAGATAATCCAGACTCGAGTGCTGATTCAAACATGTAACCGGAAATTCGGGTGTCTTTACCAATCACAACTGCACGCCGGTCGCCCGCAGCCAGTACTTTCCCTGCAGCACAGCCCAACCGCAACATAAAATCTGCGGTCACAGGGGGTTCACCCACCAGGCCGCGAATGCCATCAGTTCCAAAGTATTTGTCTTCCATAGTGCTAGTTTACGCGCTCGGCCTGCAAAGTGCAGTGCTCACATCCAAGGCTGCACGGGTCTCAGCTACATCGTGCACCCTTACGATCGCCACGCCCTGTAGTGCTGCGAGCACCGCTGCAGTCACTGAACCGGGCATCCGGTCAAGCATATCTGCGCCGGTCAGTTGTCCGATCATGGCTTTTCTAGACAGCCCTACCAGTAACGGATAACCGGCTGCAGCAAGATTTGGCAGCGCGTGGAAAAGTTCAACATTGTGTCGCAAGGTTTTGCCAAACCCAAATCCAGGGTCTAATACGATATTGTGTTGCAGTACCCCAGCCTGACAGCAATTTTGTGCGCGCTCCAGCAAAAAACTCTGAACTTCAACGGCCACATCCGCATACAGCGGCTCATTCTGCATCACCCGTGGTTCTCCCTGCATGTGCATCAAACACACCGGTATAGCCAATTCGGCTGCGGCGTCAAGCGCACCTTCCTGGCGCAATGCACACACATCATTAATCATGCCCGCACCGGCAGCGACTGCCGCACGCATCACTTCGGGTTTGCTGGTATCGATGGAAACCGGTATGCCGAGCTGTGCGCTGATGGTTTCAATGACGGGGATGACACGGTCTAATTCCTGTTGCAGGGACACCGCCTGGGAGCCTGGGCGAGTTGATTCACCACCGATATCGATCAAATCAGCACCGGCATCCTGCATTTCCAGTGCGTACTGGATGGCAGCGGATTTCTCCTGCCATTGCCCACCATCAGAAAATGAATCTGGGGTTACATTAAGTACCCCCATGATTCGCGGACGGTCAAATACTACTTTGCGTCCAGCACAATCGAGTTCGTTTACCCCTGCATTCAATGCAGCTCTGCTGGGCCACCAATGGGAGCACTGTCGCCCTTGCTTTTTGAGACTTTACGCTTGGTCTTTTTTTTACCGTTTGAGCCGTGATCATCCCAGTCAGCCGGCGGATCCGGCACTTTACCGTCCATGATCTGATCGATTTGCTCTGAATCAATGGTTTCATATTTCATCAATGCATCGGTCATGAGCTCCAGCTTATCCCGATTGGACTCGATCAAGTCAGCCGCAGTCGTGTGCGCTGTCTCGATCAGGGTACGAATCTCATCATCAATCTTGCGCGCAGTCTCATCGGAAACATGCTTGTGCTGTGTTACCGAGCGACCCAGAAAAACTTCTTCTTCATCTTCCGCATAGGTCAACGGACCAAGTGCCTCGGTCAGACCCCAACGGGTTACCATATTTCGCGCGATTTGCGTGGCACGATCAATATCATTCGATGCTCCGGTGGTAACATTTTCTATACCGAAAACAATTTCCTCGGCCACGCGTCCACCGAACAAA
>CAYZLS010000190.1:0-3620 GCA_964479355.1 uncultured Wenzhouxiangellaceae bacterium
CCATTCACTTCAAAGCCCGTTTCTCCGGCAATCCTTACCAGATTGTTGTTCCGATGAGCGCAGTCATTGCTATCTATGCACGTGAAAACGGGCAGGGCATGATGTTTGATCAGAGTGATAACACGCCACCGCCCGTTGATGGCTCAGACACACCATCTGCGCGCCCACATTTGAAGGTGGTGAGTTAATTCAGTGCTGTTGTGTCGGGCTTCATTGATGCAACTGTTCAATCAGGCGCCCTTCTTCCAGATCAAGCGTGACCAGCATAGTTGAAGAAATGCCAATTTGTGCCTCACCCTGCCTGCGCAGAGTGCCGTTGTTCGTAAACTCGAAACTGTAGTTGATAACGATATGAGGCTTTTTGCCACTGCGTTTCCAGGTGACAGAGCTGAGTGAAACTGTGTCATCCAGGAGTTGCAAGTTGTGATTGTTACACACCTGCCCAGCGGCCTGACGAGCCTTTTGCCGGCCTTGCATGAGTTGCCACCATGCGGTCAGTGCGCCTGCTAATAACAAAAAAATGATTAGTTCAAGCATATTGATGATAATCGCCAAATCCGCGTATCGCGCATGGTGCTAAGTCCGTACAATATTACCTCTTTATCGTACCTGCTTCGGTAGGTCATTTTTTCTATCAGTCTGGAATGTACCGGCGAATGGAATTTTTGATCAGTAATGATGATGGCATTGAAGCTACCGGTATCCGGGTACTGGCAGATAGCATGCGGGGCCTTGGTGGGGTCACCATTGTTGCACCGGATAAAAATTGCAGCGGTGCGAGCAATTCACTGACGCTGGATGCACCCATTCGGATCGAGGAAATAAACTCTCGGATTTATCGGGTCTCCGGTACGCCCACAGACTGTGTCCATATCGCGTTAACGGGTCTGTTGGATGAGGACCCTGATATCGTTGTGTCTGGTATCAATGCCGGGGCTAACCTGGGTGATGATGTCATTTATTCAGGTACGGTTGCGGCTGCCATGGAAGGGCGTTTTCTCGGCTATCCTGCGGTGGCGCTCTCGCTAGTGTTTCATGATCGACCACAGTTTTTCGAAACTGCTGGAGAAGCAGCAATCCGGCTGGTAAAGCAGCTACAACGAGATCCGCTGCCGGCAGATACCATTTTGAATGTTAATGTACCTGACTGCCCCTGGTCGGGAATCATGGGGTTTGAAGTGACCCGCCTCGGACACCGCCACCGGGCAGAGGAGGTGATTAAAACCACCGACCTCCGTGGTCGTGATATGTATTGGATCGGTCCTGCCGGTGCTGAACAGGACGCCGGGCCCGGGACCGACTTCGATGCTGTGCGCCGTAAATTTATTTCAGTTACCCCGATTCATGTTGACCTGACCCGGTACCAGGCACTGGATCAGGTAGCAGGCTGGGTAACAGCTATCGGTACTGGAACGGCACACGGTGAGCCTATTGCATGATTCACAAACGCAAATTTCGAGCTGAAAACCGCGGCATTGGAATGACCTCGCAAGGTACCCGTGACCGTCTCGTGAATCGTTTGCGTGAGGATGGGATTGAAGACGAACGGGTGTTGAAGGCGATGACACATGTACCGCGTCATGAGTTCGTCGATGAGGCCCTGTCCAGTCGGGCGTATGAAGACACTGCATTGCCGATTGGGCAGAGCCAAACCATATCCCAGCCCTGGATCGTTGCGCGCATGACAGAGGCTTTACTCGCTGGCGGCAATCCGAAGAAAGTTCTTGAAGTTGGCACCGGCTCTGGTTATCAGGCTGCGATCTTGTCCCACCTGGTGCCAACCGTGTTTACCGTTGAACGCATCGACGAGTTACTGCGCCTTGTTCGTCGCCGCTTCCATACTCTGCGGATGAATAATATATATGTCCGCTACGCTGATGGACACCTTGGCTGGCCCAGCCAGGCGCCCTTTGACGGCATTATTGTGACCGCAGCAGCGCATGCGGTTCCGGAGCAATTGCTGGAGCAACTCGGTGACGGCGGTGTGTTAGTGATTCCCATCGAAAAGAACGGCAGTCAGCGGCTTGTGTCCATCCGGCGCAGCGAGGATGGTTTCGAAGAATCAGATCTTGGTGCGGTGGTGTTTGTGCCAATGCTCAGTGGATTAACCTGATGCTTGAGTATTGATAACTACATGTTTCTTCGACTTTATGATTGGGTAATTGCTTTATCTGCCCATCGCAGGGCGCCGGCTTATTTGGCGACCCTGAGTTTTGCTGAATCCAGTGTTTTTCCTGTGCCACCCGATGTAATGCTGATTCCGATGTGCCTGGCGAGGGTATCCAAAAGCTGGCGCTATGCTGCCTTGTGCACCCTGTTTTCTATTCTCGGTGGTATAGTGGGTTACCTGATTGGAAAACTGGCTTTTACTTGGATAGAGCCATGGATACTGGAGTCCCGCTATGCGGACGTGTTCGCTTATGCGGTTACTGCGTTCGAGACCTGGGGGTTTTGGTATATCCTGCTGGCTGGCTTTACCCCCATCCCGTATAAAATATTTACCCTCAGTGCAGGAGTGGTCGGCATGCCTTTCTCGATATTTGTAGCCGGATCAATTATTGGCAGGGGCGGGCGGTTTTTTCTGGTTGCTGCGTTGATTCGCCTGGGTGGTGAGAAACTGGTAGTGGGTATGCGCAAGTACATCGACAGGCTTGGCTGGTTGATGCTAACCATTGCCGTGATTGTATTTGCTGCTATCGAGATAAACCGGCTGGTATGAGTTTCGCAAAGATTACTTTGCCCGTGCTGTGTATGCTCTGGTTGACAACTTGTAGCCATCAACGGACAACACATGTCGGAAAACACAGCTATCCCCGCGTAAAACGCCATTTGAATGCGGATGGCACATATCGGGTGAGATCGGGGGATACCTTATTTGCCATTGCATTCAGCTATGGTCTGGACTCACGGGATGTGGCGAGATGGAATGGGATTTCAAGCCCATATGTCATTTATCCTGGACAAAACTTGCGTCTTTCACCTCCTGCAGTTAGACGCCAAAGCCAAAGTCGTGGGCAACCGGCTACAAAACCAAAAGCTTCGCGAACCAAGTCGGGTAGTTCGACAAAAAAAGCCCCCGCCAAGGCTTCCGCTGCTCAATCTGCAGATCCAAAACACTGGAAGTGGCCGGCAAAAGGGCAATTACTTCGCAGCTATGTGGCCGGTGACCCGGCCCGCAACGGTCTTAATATTGTAGGTCGGGAAGGCTCTTCCATCACGGCATCGGCTGCCGGCACGGTTGTCTACAGTGGTAATGGCCTGATTGGTTACGGTGAACTGATCATCATCAAGCACAGTGAAAAAATGATCAGCGCATACGCGCACAATAAAGTCCGGTTGGTAGCCGAGGGTAAACAGGTTGCAGCCGGCCAGAAAATAGCCGAGATGGGTAGAAATGACCGCAATGAACAATTATTACACTTTGAGATCCGTGTGCGGGGTAAGCCCGTAAATCCGCTGAGTTATTTGCCCAAAAAGTAGGTGCCAAAGTTGATCAACAAAGTCTACGGTTTTTGGAGCCTTGTGGGCTGCGATTTGTTGTTTTGTATACGCAATAATGTCATCAACCGTTGCTGCGAATTGAACTAAGAAGACAAAGGTGCTGTGTTAGAGTAGCTTGC
>CAYZLS010000190.1:3630-4585 GCA_964479355.1 uncultured Wenzhouxiangellaceae bacterium
GTACAATGGCGCGCTTCGCAAGCGGAAGTCTACCCTAGAGAATGTCAATTATTAGGCCCGAGTCCGGGTCTCAAATAAGGAGAATTGAAATGTTCAGTCACATCATGATTGGTGCACACGACATACAAGAAGCAAAAACTTTTTACGATGCTGCTTTGGGAGCAATGGGCCACGCGCCCGGTGTTATCGACGAAAAAGGCCGTTGTTTCTATGTTACTAAAACCGGTGTCTTCGCGATTACCATGCCCATTGATGGTGAACCTGCCTGTGTAGGCAATGGTAGCACCATTGGTTTTGCGGCGAAGGACCCGGCGACAGCAGATGCCTGGCACTCAGCGGGACTGGCCAACGGTGGCACAGACTGTGAAGACCCTCCTGGAGTGCGAGAAAGTGGTATGGGTAATCTTTACTTGGCGTATTTACGCGATCCCTCCGGTAATAAACTCTGTGCTTTGCATCAGATGGGCTGAGCAGGATCTCTACTGAACCTCATATAACTGTTAATTTCTATTCCAAATAAACAGTAAAATAACTAGCCTGGAGGCAGATACCTCTGCTTGAATTTTTCAGCAATAGATAACATCTGCTGGAGTATTTCTTTCGGCAATGTCTCAGGTTGATAATTTTGCAGGATCTGTTGCAGTTCTTGATCGATCCGGTCGACCAGTTCGAGATCCGGGAGTGCTCCGGAAGCAGTAGGGTAATTTGCTCCAAAAAAACGAGCATTCCAGGACTCGTGCCGACAATATTTTGCAGTATGTTCCTGGGCCAGATAGTTGCCGCGTGCACCTTCTGCCTTGGTAAGTTCCTTTGCCAGCATTTCGTCACTCACTTCAATGCCACGCCACATACTGCGAAGTTGTCCTATGAGTTCATCATCGAAGAGCAGTCCGTGTAGTGAGAATGTAAGGCCTTCATCGATAGACCCCATGTAAGGGCATAAAGCCGGTCTACT
>CAYZLS010000191.1:0-4556 GCA_964479355.1 uncultured Wenzhouxiangellaceae bacterium
GACAAACCTCTCACTCTATCTCTTCAGACTCATCTATGGATTGGAATATACTGCAGTTGAGGAACCTCTGATCTAGGTCAATTTGATTTGGGTTTTTCATGCATACTGCCACACTCCAGTATCAGGCGAGCTTTGCGTATGAATCTGTCAGTCGATCAAGTACAACCGGTTTCAGAAATCGAAAACACTGCCACCTGGGCAGCAGCACCGGATCTTAGCCCGAGGGAATATTACCGGTTACCCTGGTCGCTCACCGACAATGGCATCTCTTGGCTGGAGGTGACCGATGCCTGCAATCTGGCCTGCGAGGGTTGTTATCGCCCGCATGAGGACAATCACAAATCGCTCGAGCAGATTGCCGTGGAGTTAGAGGTATTCAAGCGTCATCGCAAGAGCGATTGCATGTCCTTGGCGGGTGGCGATCCGCTGGTACATCCGCAGATCGTAGAAATCGTGCGGATGGTGCGAGAGGGTGGCTGGAAGCCCGTCATCAATACCAATGGTCTGGCGCTTGGCCTCCGCTTGTTAAAGAAACTTAAGCAGGCCGGCGTCGCAGGCTTCACTTTTCACATCGATACCACCCAGATCAGGGCTGATTCGGAAGCCGTCACGGAGAAACAGCACAATCCGTTGCGTCTGAAGTTTGCTGAAATGGTGGCAGCGGTAGGTGGTATGGCCTGCTCATTTAATCAGACAGTAAGTATTGACACACTGGATCAGGTCAAGGACACGGTGACCTGGGGCATGCAGCACCCTGATATTGTGCACACGATCGTATTCATACTTTTTCGCAGTCCCTCCCTGGCCGGTGATTACGATTACTACGCCAATGGCAGCAAGGTCGCTCTAGATGCCAATTACGACGACAGTGCCTGGGGCGGAAATAATCTCTTACAGTCTCGACATATCGTAGCGAAGATTCGGGAAGTTGACTCCGATTTCACGCCCAGCGCTTACCTCAGTGGCACCATTGATCCCGATTCAACCAAATGGCTGATTGCTGCCCGCATGGCCAGTAAAGAACGGGGATTCGGATATGTGGGGCCGAAATTTATGGAGTACATACAGCAGGTGCACCACCTGTTCAAAGGTACCTGGCTGAGCTACTCCTCACCCAACTACACCCAGCGTGGCAGGTCAACCACGGCACTCTTCTCGTTGCTCGACCCCAGCATGAGGGCCATCGCCAAGCGCTACCTTGCTTCTATCTGGAACAAACTTCCAACGGTGCCGGCGCGCTTGCACATGCAAGCATTTACCATCATCCAGCCGGTAGACATGCTGATAGATGGCCGCATGGACATGTGTGATGGCTGTCCGGATATGACGGTTCACGACGGTCAGCTCTACTGGAGTTGCCGGCTGGAGGAGATCAAACGCTACGGCTGCTTTGTGCATGCGGTGCCGTGCGGAACCAAAAAATAGGCATAGATGAAAGCATTTCTCCAAGCAATTGCCTGGTGTGGTGTTGTGTGCACTGACAAAGTGTACTCTTCATCGGAACGATTCCCCTTGCGCTTTGTGACGCCCTGGAAACAGGTCGTTGTGTTATGGGTTTTATCGAACTGAATGAATTATCATTACAGCGCTTCTAAGGAGAGCTTTTGATGAGAGAAATGTTGCAGTTTTACATTCATGGTAGTTGGGTTGATCCGGCTCATGCCAGGCCTTTCGAAGTTGTTAACCCAGCGACCGAGAAAGTGTTTGGATATATCAGTCTGGGTTCCGCCGAGGATGTGGACAGAGCGGTCGCTGCGACCAATCGGGCGGCAGCAGGATTTGCCCTAACCTCTCGTGCAGATCGTATTGAGTTATTGCAGTCCATTATTGATGTTTTTGACCGCCGCCACGATGAAGTTGCAACCGCCATCATGGAAGAGATGGGTGCGCCCTGGGGACTGGCCAAATACGCACAGGCTGCCAGTGGGCCGCAGCATATTGCTGCGATGATAGAAGTATTAAAGACCTATGCTTTTGAAGAGAGTCACGGCACCACTCGGTTATTGAAAGAACCGATTGGGCCCTGTGCCTTAATTACACCCTGGAATTGGCCTATCAACCAGATCGCCGTTAAGGTCGCACCGGCACTGGCGGCGGGTTGCACCATGGTCCTGAAACCCAGCGAAATTGCACCCTTTGATGCCATGATTTTTGCCGAGATACTAGATGAAGCTGGTGTGCCTGCTGGTGTCTTTAACCTAGTCAATGGTGATGGCCTGACGGTGGGTGCTGCGCTCAGTGGGCATCCCGATATTGCCATGGTCTCGTTTACCGGTTCCACCCGCGCGGGTGTGGCCGTTGCACAAAATGCCGCCCTAGGTGTAAAACGCGTGGCCCAGGAACTTGGTGGTAAATCTGCCAACATTCTGTTGGATGATGCCGACTTTGATCAAGCCGTGAGCAATGGTAGCAATGTGTGTTTCAACAATTCCGGTCAGTCCTGCAATGCGCCTACTCGCATGTTGGTGCCGAGGGACAGGTTGGCAGAAGCTGCAGCTATTGCCGCGCAGGTAGCACAAACAACAGTTGTTGGCGATCCGCAGGCAAAGACTACCAAGATAGGCCCGGTTGTATCTCAGCTGCAATGGGACAAGATTCAGGGCCTGATCCAGCAGGGGGTCGATGAGGGCGCGACTTTGGTCGCAGGCGGTGTCGGTCGTCCGCAAGGCCTGGAGAAGGGTTTTTATGTAAAGCCAACCGTGTTTTCAGACGTCAACAATGACATGACCATTGCACGTGAGGAAATTTTTGGCCCAGTCCTTGCGATTATTCCTTATACGGATGAGGAAGAAGCGATACGCATCGCGAACGACACACCTTATGGCCTGTCTGGATACGTGACCTCATCTGACTTGGATCGGGCCCGCTCGGTTGCTGCGCGCTTGAGAACCGGCATGGTGCACATCAACAGTGCGTCGTTGGATACGATGGCACCTTTTGGTGGTTACAAACACTCCGGTAACGGCCGTGAGTGGGGAGCCCATGGGCTCGAGGAATTTCTCGAGATCAAATCTGTGTTTGGCTACGACCTGGCATAATACAAATAATTCGGGAGTGTTAGAAATTCTGTATCAATCCTTTAATCTATACAAAAGAGGATTACACTATGAGTAAGCAGGAACTACGTTGACACAGAATTCTGAACACCCTCCCGGGATCAGATATCTATAGTTTTATTGCTTTAAAAACAACAATAAACAACATCTTCGAACGTTGATCACCATACCTAAAATAAGTATGTTCATCAGCGATAGTTTTTTGGGAGTTACCTGAGCATGCAATTTCAATGTAGAAGCTTAATAAAATTGTTTTTCATTTTGGCATGTCTGCCGCTGTTTCTATTTCCGGGTTTCATCTTTGCAGAAAACTTACCTGGTTTAGAATTAGTTTATGGCGATCTGCAAAAACCACCGCCAAATGTAGTTTTAATACTTTTCGATTGGGCCAGACGTGATGCAATAGGCGTGTACTCCGATAAGGATGTTTCAACTCCGAACATCGACAAACTGGCAAAAAGGGGAGTGCGCTTTGACAATGCCTATACTACGGCGGTTTTGTGTAGCCCCGCCCGCGCTTCGCTGATTACCGGTACTTATCCTCATGCACATGGAATTCGTAAGACAATGTATCCTGCAGGTATTAATGGTGGATTGCCCACCATGTACCAGGAAGCCATTGCCAATCCATTTAATGATCAGCGTTTTAGCCTGGCAATTAACTTTCCGAAATATATTACCAACTCCGGATTTGCTACAGCACACATTGGCAAATGGCATCTTGGAACCGGCAACCCGGGTTTCTTTGATGTGTTCAAGTCCTATAACTCCCTGATGCCACACTGGGTGAATGAGCCAAACAAATCGGCTTACCGGGAAGACATACAAACTAATGAAGGCATCCGTTTTATTCAACAGAATATCGATCGCCCTTTTTTCCTGTATCAGTCCTTTTACACTCCACATGCGCCGTTTCAACCGCCGAAAAAATATGTGGATATGTATAAGAACAGGTCAATTGAGCATAAAAATTATTATGCAGCAGTTAGCAGCCTGGATAACAATGTTGGACGCATAGTTAAAGTTCTTGAAGAAAATAAAATACTCGATAACACACTGATCATTATTTCCACTGATCATGGCGGTTCATTTCAATCGCGCCCCGGGTCATATCGGGGAATGGGAATAGCTTACGATGAATCAGCCAGAATACCGCTGATCATGCATTGGCCTGATAGATTACCCAAAAATACTGTTTGGAAGTCTGGTGTTAGTTTGGTGGATATCGCACCGACGATATTAGCCGCAACCGGAATAAATACGAAAAGCCGGATAATGGAAATCGTTACCGGACGAGAGGGTTCTCCGTTTCATGGTCGAGATCTGATAAGCGAAATCAAATCAGGTATTGATGGATGGCCGAACCCAGTGTTCATACAAAACTTGCCGGAGGCTGCCATAGAAAATTCCTGGTTTGATGAACGGGCAATGCGAAGTGAAAACTGGAAATTGGTATTACGTGATTTTACAGCCGATCCAAGGGCACGCAAAAATGCTTTT
>CAYZLS010000192.1:0-1931 GCA_964479355.1 uncultured Wenzhouxiangellaceae bacterium
CTTTGTATCTTACTTCTCACAGCATTTGGACAAACGCTGTAAGTTGTTCATGGTCGAGGTGAGCTCGGAATTCTTCTAGGGCATCAAGCCCGAAGTATAGATAAAGCCCCCGGCCATGAACCCTTCCCTTGAAGACTGAACGGTATCAAAGACCCTGCACGAACATTGAGTCTGCATCCACAAGGAAAGTTTGGGGAGGATATCACATACTTTGAGGAGTACAGCCCCATGTCAAATATCATTGGTATTGATGTCAGTAAAGCAAGCCTGGATTGCGCTTACCTACGAGATCTGGATCAGAAAAGAGCCAAGCGATTAAGTTGCCACAACGAAGTTAGTTGTTTCGCGGCACTGGTTGTCTGGGCAGAGGCAAGATCTGGACTGCCGATCCAATCACTTGCCTTCATAATAGAACCCACACATATTTATCACGAGCAGTTGGTTCAGTTTCTTCACAACACGGGTGCAACGGTCCACCTGGTGAACCCGGGGAGGGTCAGGAAGTTTGCTGCGGGTATCGGCATCCTGAGCAAGAACGATTTGGTTGATGCTGACCTGCTGACCCGTTATGGATTGCTTGCCAGGAACCTCATTGCCTACGCGCCGGTGGCACAGAAGGTCAATGACCTGCGCAGCCTGCTGAATCGGCTTGATGTGTTGGAACACAACCTGAGAAGTGAGCTTAATCGTCAGGAAAAGGTGGGTAAAACAATGGTTTTCCATCGTCTTGAGCAACAATCCATCGCACGCTCCGTCAAGCGGCTAAAGGCAGAAATCATAACATTCAAACGCGCGATCCGAGAGTGCACCAAATCGACGCCTTCGCTGCAACAGTCCTTTGATTTGCTGTACACCATACCCGGTGTCGGTGCCAAAACAGCCTGGATCATGATAGCCATTCTCACTAGCAGACCCTTCATGTCGGCACCTGAGGTGGCTTCTTTTCTTGGCTTGAATCCGATCGAGAAACGCTCAGGAAATTCACAGTACCGTCGACCAAGATTGTTAAAGCCAGGCAGTGGACACTACCGGCAACAACTCTACTTTCCCGCCATGGTAACCACGCGTAAGAATCCTGATATTCAGGCCCTCTATGAACGCCTGCTGGCGGCAGACAAAACCAAAATGTGTGCCTTGGGAGCCGCCATGAGAAAGCTGGTGCACATCTGTTACGGCGTGATCAAGAATCAGACACCGTATCAAGCACAAACTACACCGTCGTAATAGTACGTGACCGGGTAGCCTGGACAACACTCCACATTCTGTGACTGATGTGATTGCCCAAGGTGATACGCTCAGCATCCACGCCATGATGAGCGGCAAGCGCATTGCGCAAATCAAAGCCACCGCCATCCGGGTATAGGGCCAGGGTGTCCAAGCTCTCTTGCATGACGGCGAGCGCAGCGGGCGCCGGGCCTAGTGGGGTTTCATTAAAAGCCAGTTTGATGATATCGCTCAGGCCATACTCGCGCTCCAGCTCGGAGGTCGGTTTTCCGGGCTGATAAGGCTTGAGGCCACGCACCCCAGGCGCTGTCAGGCTCTGGATGCCTACTGCCGCTGTCTTCTTATTCAATACGGGCACTCCTTCCTCTTTTCGACAGCACTTGGCATAGCTGCTGAAAACTTTTTCCCAGGGCGCTGTTGGCTGTATCCACGGTAACATGGGCCTGCGCGTAGAAAGGTTCACGAACCTCCAGAATACGCCGCAGCGCTGTCATCGCATCATCATTGCTCTGGATTGGGCGCATATCACCTTGGTCTATGACCCGTTGCATGTGCTCTTCAGGCAATGCCTTAATCCAGACCACATAACAAGAGGTAAGCAGCATATTGAACAGAGCGCTTTCTGAGACAATACTGCCACCGGTTTCAATGACACATTTATCCAGGCGTGCCAACACATCAAACAACGCTTTTTCTTCTAGGGATCG
>CAYZLS010000192.1:1941-4549 GCA_964479355.1 uncultured Wenzhouxiangellaceae bacterium
GCATACCGCCAAGCTGTTCGATTTCTGTTACCAGTTGTACAAACGGCACCTCGAGATACTCAGCCAGACGGCTGCCGAGGCTGGTTTTGCCTGCACCCCGCATGCCAACCAGCGCAATACGTCCGCCATCATTGCTGGCAGAAAAGTTTTGGTAAAGCAACTGTAGCGCCCGATGCTGGTCATTATGATCAAGCCGTTGGATCAATTCTTTGATCAACACCTGTTCCGCGGTAATGTCTTTGTTACCGCCCAGCAAGTCGCCAAGGTTCGTCCTTAATGCCAAAGCCACCCGTTGCAGTAAACCAATTGAGATGTTGCCCTTACCCTGTTCCAGTTGAGCCAGGTAACGCTCGGAAACGTTTGAATCAGCCGCCAGCATTTTACGGGTCATGCCACGACTGGCACGCACTGCTTTCACCTTCCCGCCGAGGTCCTCCAGCAAATCTACAGAGTTTGGTTTTTCTAGTGCGCTCATTTATGGAATCAAAACAGGCCTTTGCTCTATTTCATGGGCATGGGCAGCCGTAAACACCTCGTTGATCTGTTCCAAGGGAAACTGGCGGATAAAGGGTTGCATTGAAACTTTCCCTGCCAACACCAATTCCAGCGCCGCAGGGTAATACTCAGGCAAGCAACCCCAATTTCCGACTGCCTGGGCGTGAAACGCCATCAGGTTGGACAAGCGAACTTCTACTTTATCCATGGTAAAGCCTACCACCGCCAACCGTGCACCATGGGTCAGCAAACCGTAGGCGGTGCGTTGGCCTGCGCCGGAGCCCGAACACTCAAAAATTTTCCATTCAGTCTGGCGCAAACCGTTTTCCTGCGCAAAGGCCTTGACGGCCTTTTTCAAATCACGCCCGGAAATGTCAGACGCATTCAGGATCAGGTCCGCTCCATACTCGGTGAGCACCTCAAGTTTGGCCTGCACCACATCGATAGCGACCACCTTCGCGCCCATGGCGCTGGCCACCTGTACCGCATAGCCACCTACCCCGCCAACCCCGACCACGATGGCCAGATCACCCGCTTGAACATCGAGTTGGATCGCAGACTGATAGGGCGTCGTTACTGCATCTGCCAGCACCGATACATCGGAGAGAGATAAACCAACTGCCGCCAGGCGCTGCTCGTCAACCCGGCACAACCCGTGGGCAGGTACCACGACATGGCTGGCGAAGCCACCATGCATATCATTTCCCGGCATCAGTTGCCGGCCACAGATATTACCCATTCCACGCTGACACAGGTCGCACTCACCACAGGGCATGACTGCCGGGATAATGACTGCCTCATCCTGCCAGTTTTCAGCCCCCGCGCCACTGGCTACAACCCGGCCGGAGATTTCGTGACCCAGGGTCAATGGCAAGGCATGTCGGGTGCGCACACCAGCATAGTAAAAACCAAGATCCGTATGGCAAACACCGCAACCAGCCACTTCTACCAGCACTTCGCCTACTTCAAGCTCAGTCAGTTCAACTTCGGTTTTTTTGAGTGGCTCACCCGCAGCACGCATTTCCCAACGTTTAATCGTATATTTCATCTATTGCTCGTCCTTATTCCAAAATTGCGGGCGGGTCCCGATCATCATCCCAGCCTTCATCGGGCTGTGGGAAACGTTCTTGCTAGGTCTTGGGCAAGGCCACATGCTGTTCCTCTTCGGCAACCAGTTCGAGTGCCATCTGTACCACTTTTTCATCGTTCGATGAGGCCGCCACATGCTGGAAAAATGCGACCGCGTGCTGTTCACCCTGCATGGCTAACTCGATCGCATGCCAGGGTTGCATCAAATAATGCGCATCTTCAGATGAGCCGCCTTCCGGGGCCTCACCACCACTCCATTCGAATTCCCAGGCCAACAGGGCAGGCAACTGTTTGCCTTGCGAAACCTGTTTGACATTTTCAATATGTTTCCTTCAATCTCAGCAAGTTTACGGAATAAATCGGCCACTTCGTGGTTATGGTGGGTTTCCATCTGATCAGCCAGGTCCGTGACCCGTTCAACTGCCTCGGTTTCCATCACCAACGAGTAGGCCAGCAATTCTTCGGTGCTGCCGATGCTGTGTTTTTCACTTAGTGTCATGTCATTCATAGCCGGAATTCCTCGTCGAGCTCCGCAATATTGTCGATGCTGGAGTTAAGCTCCGGCTGGTAAGGCGGGCGCTTTCCTTTAAACAGAATGCCGGTAAACAGGCCCTCATCAGTGAGTAAACGCCGTGCGGCCTGGGCCGGGTCTAAGGTCGCCTCAACCGGGGCTTGCTGTACCAGCTTTTTCCATTCACGTTGTTCCGGACGAAATGTTACGCAGGGACTAAGTATCTGCACCATGGAAAACCCTGGGTACTTAATGGCTTCCATGATGACCCTGGCAGTCCCATTGGAATCTGAACTGGAGCAGCGGGCAATGAAATTAGCGCCGGATGCCAGCCCGATAACCAGCGGCTGGAATGGATTGATACCGGTGCCACTGGGTGTAAGCTTGCCTTTCTCCCAGTTCGGCTCGGTGGTCGGTGACGCCTGGCCTTTGGTCATGCCATAGACCTGATTATCCATCACAATATAGGTCATGTCAGGAGTGCGGCGGCAGGTGTGCAGGAAATGGTTACCA
>CAYZLS010000193.1:0-4511 GCA_964479355.1 uncultured Wenzhouxiangellaceae bacterium
ATGGCGGTCCGCTCTTTTCTGGCAAGCTATGGGAAATAATTGACCGCGGCAGGCCCGCAATCGCGAGCCCCGTTAGTTTACACCTACTAGATTGCGCGATCACTGTGGTGCACCAGACCCTTAGTGCCGGTTCGCGTGAATAACGCCTGTTCCAATGCATCAAGTACCAGATCAGTTTTGAGTGAGTTCCATACCCGCCAACCGATGATATAGCGGGAAAACACATCAATCACGAAAGCAACGTAGACCACGCCCTGCCGGGTCGCCACGAATGTAATGTCAGCCACCCACTGCTGATTGGGCCAGGTGGCCGTAAAGTCGCGATTCACCAGGTCAGCAGGCCGTGCAGCCGACTCGCCCGGAATCGTGGTTTTGTAGCCCTTACCCCGCCGAACCCCTTGTATCCCAAGTTTTTGCATCAACCGCTCAGTGGTGCAATCGCTCACGCGCTCGGTCTCAAAAGCGAACAGGTGCGGTGTATCCATGCTGAGTCCGGCGGTGTATATGGTCACAACGGTGCGGGTGATGCTGCCTGTGATGCCGCTGTCATCGCTATGGCCGTGCCAGGCCGGGCAGTAAAACTGCAATGGACCCGGGCCGACGAATTCAGACATGAACCTTATGGTTCGGCTATGAGTGTCAGTACCCGGGCCGCACTGAACCGGCAAGGCAAGATTATCAGTTGGACCCAGGATGTCTGGAGCTGCACGCACTCTACCCGACCTGTAGGGCCGGCAGGGGCAGGTAATTTCCTCTACGCACAAGAAAAACAATCTCCATTTCCGGCCCCACCCATGCGCATAATTCCCCAACCATCGGGTGGCGCAGATCGAAATGCCGTGCCGCTTTATGACATCCCTGAGCTTAAGGTGAATAAGCACCTTGTTAAGGAAATGCCGCTGCGTGTTTCAGCGCTGCGCAGCCTGGGGGCCTATGCAAATGTATTTGCAATTGGGTCATTCATAGACGAGTTGGCTGCTGCTGCCAATGCGAATCCTATTAAGTTTCGACTGGCCCATCTAAATGATCAGCGCGCCCGCTTTGTGCTCGAAAGACTGCGGGAAATATCAGACTGGTCAAATAAATCAGCAGCGGGTACTAGCCAGGGCTGGGGTATAGGTTTTGCAAAGTACAAGAATCTGTCAGCCTACCTCGCGGTTTTCATCAATCTGACAATTGACTGGGATAGCAATCAGATCCGATTGAATAGCGCACAAGCGGTGGTCGACGCCGGGCTGGTTGTCAATCCGGATGGCGTACGCGCCCAAATCGAAGGCGGGATTATTCAATCAGCAAGCTGGACCCTGAAGGAGCAGGTACATTATTCAGAATCCGGCATTTTGAGCAAAGACTGGGCGAGTTACCCGATTCTCAGGTTTGATGAAGTCCCGGATGTGGATGTTGAGATTGTCGAGCGATCGGATCAACCCTGGCTTGGGGTGGCCGAAGCCGCCCGGGGACCGACGGGTGCTGCGATAGCCAATGCTGTTTTCCACGCTAGTGGCAAACGCCTTCGGTATACTCCCCTAGCCCAACATTTCGGTCTATAATCAGGGCATGGCTCCAGTGAGCCTTATCTGGTCAACAACAAGTTATTGCCTGTGATTCGCGCCATGAGAAATTCTTCAGGAACAAATTTGCACACCACCCCCCCAGGAGCATGGCGCTGGAATGTGGCGAACAATCAAAGCTTCTTGAGTTACTATTTATTGATATTTTCAGCGGTGTCTATATTGGCGCTGTTGAGCTTGATCAGCATGCCGTTATTTGCCCAAGACAGCAATATAACCTGTCCCTGCTTTAGCTACGCAGAGGTAGAAGCGATGTTCCTGCAAGCAGAGCAGTTGCGCGAAGAGGAAGGCACCAGCGACTGCAGTGTTGAGGATTACTCTGTTGAATGTAACGCTGAAGTAATCGTCTGGGATCAGGACTACAACATCGTAGGGCAGGCCCGTGTCGACTGGTTTGACTATGATCCAGGTGGTTGCGAATACATCAACACCAGCAACGACCCGGACGTTGAACGCAGTGTCAGATGGCCTCACCCGGCCCCGGAAGCTACGGCTAGAGCCTGTTTAATGATTATTTCCAGGGTGATCAAAAAGCTCGATGCCTCCGGCAAGTGCAGCACATATCCCTAGTGCTCCTTCAAACCTACCTCGTTGGAGCACTAGTCTAAATCAACCTTTTTATAGGGGTCGAATACTGCGTTTCCCGCCTGCGGCAACTCGGACGGCGGGATGGTTGGTGTCGGAATATAGCACTTCGGCATTGGTCCTCCGGCCTTTACGCGGGCTATTGCCTCTGTAGGTGTTTCAAGCAGCGCTGCCGCAGCAAGCGCGTCCTTGCGCTTCGGTAAGTAGGGTATGCCGTGGCTGTTGGGTGGCGGCATCAGGTCCGCACTGTAATATGCAATCTTCTGTTTGGCTGGATCCATGTGCCTGTTCAGATCCAGATCCCGCTGGTTAACACCTTTGCGGGGTGTGACGCTCACGCCATCCACGATTTCGAGATCGAGCCACCATTTCTTGGCCGGATTTCGAATCCCGTGCCCGAGCCAGTCGTCCAGCCGCGTAGCAATCGGCACCAGCAGTGGCTTCAACCAGCGCGCATTGATGCCGAGCCAACTTGCCACTTGTGTTGCCAGCGGCCCGTCCCAACTGACCACCTTGTTCAACGGACAGGTTTTCATACAGCGCCCGCAGGCGAGACCGCGTTGATTCATCAGCCGGTAGCGTGCGCATCTTTCGACATCAAGCTTCCATATCTCGTAGCCGTTGAACATGACTTTGTCACCCCAGCTGATCGAATCTGACGGACACTCGCGCGCACATTTCAGGCAATTCGAACAAAAATACTGCAGACCAAAATCGATCGGCTTATCAGCCTTAAGTGGCATGTCCGTAGTTAGGACAACAGATTTGAAACGTGGGCCGACAAAGGGATTCAGCACCAGTTCGCCAATGCGACTGAGCTCGCCGAGTCCGGCCAGCAGAATCAAGGGAATCTGTAATACTTCCGAATTGGCGTTGGTTTGCGCACGGGCCGAAAAACCCAGTGCCCGCAGGTGATCAGCCATGGTGCCTGCGATGACTGCCCCGCGCATATAGGCTCGCATGGATTGGGCGCCGGAGATGAAATCATCACCTGACGCGCCTTCCATAGTATCATATTCCTGATCAATCAACATAACCACCGCATACTTGTGCGTACGTGTGATCGGAACACCGTGGTCACCGTGCGAATACCAGGCGTAAGCCGGGATTTCACATACACCACTCAACTCCGCGCCCATGAAATAGGACAGAAATTTCAGCGCCCGGGTGTTCTCCTCCGCATCCATGCAGGACTCTGCAGTATGTCCCGCGACCGGCCCGTCCTGGTATGGCACCATGGCTTGGATCTGATTCAGCATTGCGGTTGCGAGCGGATGTTTGAATGCAAACCGGCTGCGTTCAATTTGCGTTTTCTTGCCAAGATCGCCGTGTACCGCACGATCAAAAAAGGAGGCGCGCTTTGGCACGCGTGGAACTTCATCATCGATAATCAAGGTCGTTGGCCGGTCGACTCTATCCACCGTTTCCATCGCGTATTTACTCATGTGGGTCGGTCGTTTATTTTGACGCCAACGCTCAAGACCGGAGGTCGCACCACCGATACCCAGCCAGTAGGTAATACCCCTGGCCCGCAAAGCTTTGCGTGGAGCAAGGGGTTGATCCGTTGCCAGCACATACTCCGTACTTACCGCACAGACTGAATAGCCGTCACCGAGGTATGGGTTCAAAACCCCAGCATCGGCTCGAATGCCGAGACCAGCTAAAACGGTAAGACGCTGGAGGTCTACATCACCGTGCCGGCTGTCATGCGCGACAGCTGAGAAACCCATCAACTGAATGTGATTGGCGATGCTGATAGCAATTTCATAAGCTCGAAACTCGGCAGCTTCGGCAATCGTGTCCGCTACCCATGAACGGGCCAACGACCCGGGTTCGGGTAGCCTGCTGTGTTTAACCACAATCACAATCGCGTGGCCGTGTTTCTGCAGTTTGGCATCACTTAGCCAGCAGCTAGCTGACAACGAACAGACCGCCACCTGGCTGGCATTGAGGAAATACGCTGATCCTTTGATATCGATCACGCGTGTTTCCAGATCAGCCGGGACGGGCGCCCTGGCTGCTGCCGGTTCATCGGCCCGCAATTCGTGAAAGATCTGGTGATATTTGGCAATTCTCTTGCTAAAACCTTCCGGTTTTTTTGTGTCTTGGCACGGTCGGGCAAGCCTGGGCAACTTCATTTCCTGATCTACAATCCGCAGATCCCGCGAAAGCCGTTCCAATGGGTACGATCCAAAGTGGTATGGTCTTGATTTATTTGATTTAAATATCATAGTTAAAAGTGTACTTGCCGGTACAGTTGAATTCTAACATTACCCGGATACAAGAAAATAGCCGGCTTGTAATTAGTGCCTGAACGAAAAGATTTAAGTACTTGAAAATAGGATCAAAACCACC
>CAYZLS010000194.1:0-323 GCA_964479355.1 uncultured Wenzhouxiangellaceae bacterium
TCAAGCATAGGCTACGGGGGTCATTATTTATGTTTGGTGGGCTTGAGTTTTGCGATTGAGCCGCATGAGGCGATTTATATTCCGGTGGGCCATGATTACCCTGGTGTTGGTCCACAGCTCGACCGAAAAATGGTGCTGAAAGCCCTCAAGCCGCTGCTGCAAAGCGAAACGCACCAAAAGGTGGGGCAGCATATCAAGTACGACATGAACGTCTTCTCACGCTATGGCATTGCCGTAGAGGGTGTCGCTTATGACACCATGATGGAATCCTATGTGTTTAACAGCACCGGTAGCCGCCATGATATGGACACGTTGGCATTAAA
>CAYZLS010000194.1:333-4501 GCA_964479355.1 uncultured Wenzhouxiangellaceae bacterium
TCTTGGCCACCAGACCACACACTATGAAGATATTGCTGGTAAGGGTGCAAAACAGATCGTGTTCAGCCAGGTGACAATTGAGGATGCAGGGCACTATGCGGCCGAGGATGCGGATATCACTCTGCGGCTACATCAGCACCTGTGGCCTAGGCTACAAGCTGAGCCAGCGCTGGCACGGGTTTTGACCGAACAGGAAATACCATTGATACCCGTACTGGCGAGAATGGAACAGGCCGGGGTGCTGGTAGATGGCGAATTGCTGTTAAGGCAAAGCACCGAACTGGCCAAACGAATGTTGCAGTTGGAAAAATCTGCGCACGTAGCGGCCGGCCAACCATTCAACCTGGGATCACCCAAGCAACTACAGCAGATTCTGTTTGAAAAACTGGAACTCCCGGTGATTCGCAAGACCCCCAAGGGCCAGCCATCAACCGCCGAAGATGTGCTCCAGGAACTGGCCGCAAACTATGAATTGCCAAAACTGGTGCTTGAGCACCGTTCAATCGCCAAGCTCAAATCCACTTATACCGACAAGTTACCCGCCCAGATCAACCCACATACCGGCCGTGTCCATACCTCTTATCATCAGGCCGTGGCTGCGACCGGCAGGCTGTCTTCTGCCAATCCCAACCTGCAGAACATACCCATCCGCACAGGGCGGGGCCGCAAAATACGCAAAGCTTTTATTGCACCGCCCGGGCAGGTAATCCTGGCTGCAGATTATTCTCAGATCGAATTGCGCATCATGGCACACCTGTCGGGTGATGAAGGCTTGCTCAAGGCCTTCCATAACGGTGTCGATATTCATCGGGCCACGGCCAGCGAGGTGTTTGCAGTGGAGTCGCAGCAAGTAACTTCAGATCAGCGGCGGGCAGCCAAGGCCATTAATTTTGGCCTGATGTACGGTATGTCCGCCTTCGGACTCAGCCGGCAACTCGATATTAGCCGGAGCGATGCGCAGTCTTACATGGACACTTATTTCTCCCGTTATCCAGGGGTGCTTGTTTTCATGCAGCAGACGCGGGAGCAGGCGCGGGAGCAAGGTTACGTTGAGACTTTATTTGGTCGCAGGTTATACCTCTCGGAGATCAATGCGAGCAATATGATGCGTCGCCAGGGCGCAGAACGTGCCGCCATCAATGCTCCCATGCAGGGTAGTGCAGCAGACATCATCAAAATGGCCATGATCAAGGTGGATGGATGGCTGCAGACTACCCGGCCTAGGGCACGGCTGATCATGCAAGTGCACGATGAACTGGTGCTTGAAGTAGATACAGGAGAGCTAGACAGCGTGTGTGAAGCAGTGGTTGGATTCATGTCAGCTGCCGCCAGTCTGGACGTGCCTCTGGTGGTGGACACCGGCTTTGGCCCGGACTGGGAAACTGCGCATTAAGGTGCGGGAATGATGTGAACTATCTCCTGGCACTCGGGTCTCAGTAATAGACTGCTCATACAGTCGGGCCCGCACCCCAACCACGGGCCGGGGGTAGGTTAACTCCTTCAACCTATACCCATTTAAACCCTGCCGGAGTAACCGGCAGGGTTTTTACATCCCATGGTCCAGCCAATCAACCGGCACCAGAAAATCTGTCAACCGGGCTTCAGCAGAATCCGGTTCAGGCTGATAGTTATAGCGCCAGCTAGCCACCGGTGGCAATGACATCGAGATTGACTCCGTGCGCCCCCCGGACTGCAGACCAAACAGAGTACTGTGGTCATAGATCAAGTTGAATTCTACGTATTGGCCACGGCGATAGTGTTGGAATCCACGCTCGCGTTCACCATCCTCGGTTTGTTTGCGCAATTTTACGATGGGCAGGTAGGCGCTCAGATAGCTGTCACCGACGGCCTAGATGAAAGCAAAACAGCGTTCAAAGCCCCCTTCGTTGAGGTCGTCGAAGAATAAACCGCCCACACCACGGGTCTCGTTGCGATGTTTGAGGTAAAAATATTCATCGCACCATTGCTTGTACCTTGCATAAACCTCATCACCAAAAGGCTGACAACAGTGCCTGGCGGTTTGATGCCAGTGAATAACATCTTCCAGATACGGATAATACGGGATCAGGTCGTAACCATCGCCAAACCACCAGACCGGTGTTTCTCCCGCATTGCCGGTGCTGAAAAAGCGCAGGTTTGCGTGGCTGGTGGGTATATACGGGTTGTGCGGATGAATGACCAGCGAGACTCCCAGCGCCTGGAATCCGCAGTCGCTCAGTTCCGTCCGGTTAGCGGTCGCCGCAGGTAGTAAGCGATAACCGTACACATGCGAAAAATTGACACCGGCCTATTTAAAAACATCACCTCGTTCCATCACTCGGGTGCAACCGCCACCACCGGTTTCACGTACCCATTGATCTTCCTGAAACTTCCCGCTGCCGTCCCCGGCTTCAAGGCCGGCACAAATGCTGTCTTGTGGGTGCAGCAAGTATTTTTTTACAGTTTCAATCGGCATTAGGGAAATTTCGGGTTAACCCTTACGGATAACGGAACCGTTGGCCAGATCGCGTATTTCGCAGGGATTGCTGGCACCACCCAGAGGTCCGGTAAGAATGCCGCCGAGGTAGTGGCCAAAATAATCTTCCACCTCGCCTGCACTACGGGCCGGTTTGGCTGCGCTGAGGTTGGCGCTGGTAGATATTAGTGCTGAGCCAAAGGCGGCGCACAGCGCGCGGCTGGGTTCATGGGCGGTGACACGCACCGCAATGGTGTCATGCTCGCCGGCCACATAGTCTGGAACTCCCGCTGCGCGTGGAAACAACCAGTTTACCGGCCCGGGCCAGGTTTGCATGGCGGTAGCAAGCAAGGCTGCATCTGTTACTGCAACCCAGGCCTTAAGCTGGGTGAAATCACTGGCAATCAGTATAAATCCGGCCGCTTCTGAGCGGCCCTTGAGTGACAGAAGTTTATGCACTGCAGATTCATTAGCGGGGTCGCAACCCAGACCAAAAACAGCTTCTGTAGGATAGGCGATGACCTGACCAGCGCATAATTGGGCAACAGCACCAGAGGTATCCAGTAGGCTATGGGTTGCCATGGCTTGCGTGTTGGCTTTACGCCCCGCCGCTCTTTTTGGCGGTTTTCTTTTTAGATTTTTTCTTTTTGGACGTTCTTTTTTTGGCAACCTTCTTTTTGGCTGTTTTTTTCTTGCCTACCTTTTTGCCACGCTTGCGGTCCGGTGCGGCGGCAATCAGGGTTTCACATTCTGTCTGCGTCATTGAATCCGGTTCGCGGTCTTTCGGTATGCGCGCATTTTTTTTGCCGTCGGTAATATAGGGTCCATAACGGCCCCGCAATACCTGTATTTCAGTGCCTTCAAAGGACTTGATTATGCGGTTGGCATCGAATTCTTTTTTCTCAGCGATCAATATCAATGCCTGCTCAAGTGTGACTTCGTGAGGGTCGATTTCTTTCAGTGAAACGAACTTGCTGTCATAGCGGATAAAAGGACCAAAACGTCCGATCGCTGCGAACACTTTTTCACCTTCGGGCGTTACCCCCAGCTCGCGTGGTAACTTGAACAGATCCAGCGCTTCTTCCAGCGTGATTGTTTCCAGGCTCTGCCCGGGCCTGAGCCCTGCAAAAGCGGGTTTATCTTCATCATCTCTTGTGCCAATCTGGGCATGCGAGCCATAGCGGCCAACGCGTACAGAAATTGGTTTACCGGATTTTGGATCGGTGCCCAGAACACGGGTGCCTTTGGCGACGCCAGAATCTTCGTTCTCCTTTTCAACGACGCGCTCATTGAACGGCTTCCAGAAAGCGTCGAGCAATGGTACCCATTCTTTTTCACCACGGGATATTTCATCCAGCGAATCTTCCATGCGGGCGGTGAACTCATAATCGACGTATTCGTTGAAATGTCTGTTCAGGAAACGTTCAACAACCCTGCCGGTGTCAGTGGGTTTAAAGCGGCGCTTATCAAGTTCCACATAGTAGCGCTGGACTAGGGTAGACATGATGCTGGCGTAGGTTGAAGGCCGACCGATGCCGTACTCTTCCATAGTTTTTACGAGGCTGGCTTCAGAATATCGTGGCGGTGGTTCGGTGAAGTGTTGCGCGGAGCGTATCGCTGCCAATTTGAGCACATCGCCAGTGTGTATTTCCGGTAGACGACCAGCCTGTTTTTCCCCGTTTTCGGATTGCGAGATTTCATACGCCGCCAGAA
>CAYZLS010000195.1:0-4409 GCA_964479355.1 uncultured Wenzhouxiangellaceae bacterium
GGTGTGCGGGATCATGCCTGGGGCTGGGGGAGACGCGCCGGGCTCAGGAAATGGTTGTGGTCTTCCGCACAATTTAGCCAGAAGCTTGCATTTAACGTGTTTCAATTGAGCCTGGATGACGGACGGGATATTCATTTTGGCTACCTTTACCAGGGTGGGGACAACGCTTTCTTACACCGGTCCAACCTGAACGCCAGATACGCGCCGATAAACCAGGCACCGAAATCGTTTGATGTTGAACTCGAGACCCGTTGTGGGCAACAGCTTTGTGCCACCGCCCGCGTATCGAATGCTTTCGATATTTCTCACCAGGAACGGAACAAACAGGGGTATCACTATTTCTGTGCCACTGAATACGAGTCTGGGGGGCTTAAAGGACACGGTTACGCAAATTTTTTCTGGAAAGACAATGCCTGCCGACCGGGGGACTGGGAGGTACCGGTACCATGAGAATTGGTTACCTGATCGACACAAATAAAGGTGAATATGACCAGCCGATGCCGGATCGTGCAGATGTATCAACCACACTGGATGCCATGGTTGAAGAGGGGATATTGGCCGAGCAAGCCGGCTTCCATTCCACCCAGGTACCGGATCGACGCAACCGCACCGAGTCTTATTTTGGCTCGCCGATGAACCCGTTGATGATTCTGGCCCGGGAAACCAACAAGGTTGCACTGGGTTCGTATTGCCTGGTCAATACGTTGTATCACCCGATGCAGTTGGCCGAGCAGTGCGCCATAGTCGATAACCTTTCGCGCGGGCGATTGTATATGACCTGGGGACGGGGTTACCACGGGGCCTACTGGGGACAGGTCGGAATTCCGCTTGAGCGAATGCTGGGCCGTTACCTTGATAATGTCAGGCTTATAGAAAAAGCGCTGACATCCAGGGGCGAACGGTTCGACTGGGACAGTGATTTTTACCAGGTGCGTGATGGCCTGTTGTCACCGGCCCGTCTCTGGAAGCCACGCGTGAGCAAATACTGCGTTTTGGTGAAGAAGTTGTTCAGCCACTGTACAAAAAGTACCCGCCGATTGATCATCCCGCAATTCCGCGGGCCTGTCGCTGGTAAGGGGTTAAAACGTAACTATTGCGAATGAAAAAAACGACCAGCATTGAGGCAGCAATCGCACGGGTCCCGGATGGCAGTACCATCGCCCTGGGTGGTCTGTCCATGAACTCAACACCCATGGCGCTGGTGCGTGAACTGGTACGCCAGCGTAAAAAGGATCTGAGTGTGGTGGCGATCGTCAATGGGTTGGCCGTGGACTGGTTGATCGCCAGTGGTTGTGTGCGCCGTGTGGTCTCCGGTCTCGTCAGTTTTGAGGGCATGGGCCTGGCACCGAACTTCCGTAAGGCCGTAGAAGCCGGAACCTGCAAACTCGAGGAGTATTCGGAATACCTGTTGATCGCCCGTTTGCGGGCGGCAGCGACCCATGTGCCATTCATCCCAACCAAGGCCGGCCTGGGCACCGATGTCATCGAATTGCACCCCGACACAACACGGCTTGAGTACGACCGGGTGAGCGGAGAACCCTACATCGCATGCACCCCGTTGCCGGTAGATGTGGCGCTGGTGCATGCAAATGAAGCGGACTCACTGGGTAATACGCGTGTCAATCCAAAACTCATATGGATGGATAACGAGATAGTGAACGCTGCGGAAACCACCATCGTGAGTGTCGAGAGAATTATTCCGCACCGCGAATTCCTGGCTGAGCCGCAGCGAACCACCTACCCAAGATTTATGGTGGACGCAATTGTCGAGGTACCCTGGGGTGCTTACCCCTGTTCATGTTTTCCCGAATACACTCATGACACAGAGTTCTATGAATCCTACTCGAAGGCCGCGGCCGATCCAGGGAAATTCAGGGAGTTCTGGGATCAACGTGTTAAGAAACCTGTCTCACATGCTGAATTCATGGGTGCACAAGGCGGAACCGCGGCACTCATGCGTATTCGAAGGACGTCCACATGAATTTCACGGACTACTCCATTGATGAACTGATGGTGGTCACCCTGGCCAGGGCATTCGACAACTCGACACGTGCATTCAACGGGGCCGTTTCATTTATACCAGTATGCGCCTATCAGTTGGCACGCAACACCCATGCGCCTGAACTGGTGTGGGCCGCTTCATCCATTGCCATAGACGCTGAACCTGCGCAACTGGCGGAGTCAACCTTGTCGGATTCGATCTGGGACGGCGCAGCCATGTTGTCCAACTCACCGTTTGATTTTTGGGCCTACGCACAGGGACGGCACTACAATACCTTTGCTTTTCGTGGCGCACAGATTGATCGATTCGGTAACGTCAACAACTCGGTAATTGGTTCCTATGATACGCCGAAAGTGCGTTTGCCCGGCGGCGGCGGCATGGCGGATCTTGGTTGCATGATCCCGCGTATCTACTTGTGGAGTAGCACACATAACCCCAGAATTTTTGTCGAAAAACTGGACTTTCGTTCCGGCATTGGCTGGGGTGACGGTGGCGGCCACCGTGCAGGACTGGGTCTTCCCGGCGGACCCAGGTTATGTGTTACAGACCTGTGTGTACTGGATTTTCATCCTGAGTCCAAGTCCATGCGGATCTGCAGCTTACATCCTGGTGTGAGTCTTGATCAGGTCCGCGAGGCGACCGGCTTCGACCTGCTGGTGCCGGAGGGTGAAATCAAGGTAACCGATGAACCGCTTGCCGAAGAACTGAGAATCCTGCGCGAAGTGGTGGACCCGACTGCGGAGCGCCTGCGGGAATTCACAACCTAGCTGCCAGATCCAGCGACGCTGTTTGTATGGTTTGAGTTCGCCTGCTCGAGCCTCATGGGGGGTTCACCCGGTGGCTGGTCTGTTTGTGTTCCCGGCTCAGCGGCCCGGAGGGCTGTCCTCACATTCGCACCGTTTTGACGGGGCCGGCATTACAGGGCATCCTGCCCTGGGCGGCCTGAAATGGACATCCTGTCCATTTCGCCCCTAAACGGCCCGCCTGTTCGGCACTTTGAGGTCACACCAACAGACCAGCCACTGGGTGAACGTTACCTCATGCAATATGCGAACTAGAACCCCCTCGGCAAACCCAGACCCTGCGCAATCATGTTGCGGGCCATCTCATTGCTGACCGGGCCAATACGCAGCAGTCTTGCGTCGCGCCAATAGCGTTGCATATCGGTCTCTGCCGAATAGCCCATACCACCTAGAATAGAGATACCATGATCCGCTGCCTTGCAGGCATATTCCGAAGCAATGGTCTTGGTCATGGCCGCCTCCATCGCACAGGGCAGACCCTTTGACTGCAGCCAGGCGGTGTTAAACAGCATCAATTCAGTCTGTTTCTGCCACATCGCAATATCGGCAACCGTGTGTTGCAAAGCCTGGAACTCGCCGATCAATTTGCCAAAGGCGCGGCGTTGATTCATGTAATCAACTGCGTCTTCCAACACCCCGTCAATCATGCCGAGACACATGGATGACATCATGATGCGCTCGTTATTCAGTGTTTTCGTGGTGTCTTTCCAGACTTTACCTTCTTCGCCAAGCAACAGGCCGTCAGGAACAAAAACGTTTTCCAACAGAACCGAGCACGAACTGAGTGCGCGCATACCTAGTTTAGGCAATGGCGTGGTGGTAATACCCTCCGACCCGGTGGGCACAAAAAACAACGAAACGCCATCAGATATGCGCTCGATGTTCTTGTCGGTGCGCGCGATCAACAACAGGTAATCAGAACTGTCCGCACCGGTGCTCCAAATTTTCTCACCGTTTATAACCCAACCGCCATCTACTTTTTCAGCGCTGGTTTTCATGCCACCGAGCAAATCGGTCCCGCCACCGGGTTCAGAGAAACTGATCGCAGTTCGCAGTTCACCGGCGGCCATTTTTGGCAGGAATTCACGTTTTTGTTCTTCCGAACCGTAGAAGCCTATCGACTTGGCACCGGAAAACGACGTGATCCCCCAGACCCAGCCAAGTCCGGCCGCATTACGGGCAAACTCACGCATGAAAGTGGCTTGAAAAACAATGTCTCCCCCCAGGCCCTCGTACTCTTCTTCTATACCGATGCCATGAAAGCCTGCTTCGGTGAGCTTGTCCCACAATTCCTGTGGGAACTCGTGCTCACGTCTTTCCAGTTCCCGGCACCAGTCTTTGGGACACTCCTGGTCAACCCATTTGTGAACCGAATCACGAAACATCTGGAGTTCTTCACCCAACTCAAAATTCATGGTTATTCCTCGATTGATAATACTTCTGATCACTAGTGTCCCAACGTTACCGACTTAAACTTTCACAAGCAACTTAATACACACAAAGAATCACCTAATTATGAAGGGCATCGACTTGAACACCATGAGAACCTCTAACCCCAATATCCACCAATAAAAAGGCAAAACCCCTATTAATCCGATATAATT
>CAYZLS010000196.1:0-4404 GCA_964479355.1 uncultured Wenzhouxiangellaceae bacterium
ACGGATTTATCCTTGATCAAGCGTGGTATTGGGCTGTTTGTTGGAGCGACTGGTTCGGGTAAGTCAACTTCACTGGCAGCCATGGTCGGGTTTCGTAACCAGCGTATGTCCGGCCACATCAGTACGGTCGAAGACCCAATAGAATACGTACATTTACACGGTAAGAGTCTGGTTACCCAACGTGAAGTTTGTGTTGATACGGAATCAGTTGAGGTTGAATTACGTAATACGCTGCGCCAGGCGCCCGATGTATAAAGATGGTAAAATCACTTATGACGATGCTATCCGGCATGCTGACTCTGTCAACGAAGTTCGGTTGGCAGTTAAAATGTCAACCGGTGGTGATGTTGACACCTTGGCAGGCTCTTTGCAGGATGTAGAAATCATTGATAACTAATCCGTTTTTCGAAGGGATGTATTGTTCATCGCCGTGATACAGGTTGGCCATGTTGTGATAAGCAGGTAAAAAAGTGCACATACTCATCATTGAAGACAACCCGGATATCGCAGCCAATTTGGGTGATTACCTGGATGAAAAAGGGCACACAGTCGATTTTGCGGGGGATGGTATAACGGGACTGCATCTGGCCATCGTTAATGATTTTGATGCCATTGTTCTGGATCTGGCATTACCGGGTATGGATGGGCTGGAAGTTTGCCGCAAACTACGTAACGAGGCTGGCAAAAACACACCGGTTTTGATGTTAACTGCCCGGGATCGTCTAGAGGATAAACTCGCCGGTTTTGAAACCGGGGCGGATGATTACCTGGTTAAGCCTTTTGAATTGCAGGAAGTTGAAGTCAGATTGAAGGTGCTCACGTCGCGTGGCATACGACGGGCCAGTAAAGAGATACAGGTTGGGGACTTGCTGTTTAATGTGGATACACTCATTGTTACCCGTGCGGGGCATGAAATAGATGTCAATCCCATTGGTCTGAAATTATTGCTTTGTTTGATGGAAGCATCCCCCAACGTGGTGTCGCGCGCCGACCTCGAAAAAGAGGTCTGGGGTGAAGAGATGCCTGAAAGCGACAGCCTGCGTGTACATATCCATTCATTGCGCGCAGCGCTTGATAAGCCTTTTGGCAGCAAGATGATCCAGACCCGCCACGGCATTGGCTATCGAATGTTGGAGTCAAATGCAGTACAGACGTAAGCTCCGTAGTCGAATCATATTTTCTTTTCTGATATTTGGTACGGTACTCAGTGGCCTGTTTGCAATCAGCACACTTTTCCTGCAAAGCTACCTTGAAGACCAGTTAATCGGTACAACGCTGAAACAGGAGCTCGATGATTACTTGGTTCAGTTGCACCGTGACCCGACCTTGCTTGAGCCTTTCCATACGCGCATCCAGGGGTTTGTCACTCGCCCCGGGGACCCCAACCACAGTGTGCTGGCACAAATAAGAAACCTGGATCCTGGTGTGCATGAAGTTGAAACGGCTTCGGGTTATTTCAAGGCGGCAGTACGCAAAGATAAAGACTTATGGGCATTTCTGATTTACGACATATCTCAAAATCAGCGCCTGACCAACCAGTTGATTTGGGCACTGGCTCCCGCGGTGTTGGTGTTTTCCTTATTGTCATTGGCACTGGGCTTATGGTCTTCGAGTCGGGTGATGAAACCTGTGACCGACCTGGCCGAACGCTTGAGCCAGTTGGGGGAAGCAACACCATCACCTGGGTTGGCAAAATGGTTTCCGGACGATGAAGTCGGCCAGGTGGCTGTTGCGTTGGATTCCTACGCAGAACGTGTACACCAGTTGGTTGAAAGAGATCGTGAATTTAATGCAGACGTCAGTCATGAATTAAGAACGCCGTTGGCGGTAATTTCAGGTGCAACAGAATTATTATTGGCCCAGCAAGATCTACCAGAAAAAATAAGAACCCGGGTTCTGCGCATCGCGCGGGCGGCGCGCCAGTCAACGGACATAACCACCGCGCTGCTACATCTGGTGCGTGCCGAACAGGGAACCTCTGAGGACAGCCAGGCGCAGAATGTTGGTATTATCGTTGACAAGCTGCTGCATCTGCACGAACCCTTGCTGGATAGCAAACCACTCGAATTAAGGATAAACCCTGAAGACAGGGTCAGTGTGATCGCACCGGAATCGGTCATTGCAGTCGTAGTTGGTAACCTGATCAGCAATGCGATCCGTTACACGCCGGCCGGTGAGGTGGTCTGTACCATTGGCAACGGTAGGTTGCTGGTGGAGGATACCGGGCCGGGAATTCCGGTGGCAGAATTGTCGCTGGTAATGAGGCGGCATTACCGGAGCACAGGCGTTTCAGGCAAAGGTTCTGGTTTGGGTCTGGCGATTGTCAAACGACTGTGCGAGCTGTATGGCTGGTCGATACATTTTGAGAACCGGAAAAGTGGTGGTTTACGTGCTGAATTGAGGTTTTTCGGGCCGGGTAGCACAGTTTGACGTGTCCTAGTGCTCCTTCAACGTGATAATTACGGATGCAGTTGATTTGTCGGTGTTCATGGCAAGGCGCACCAGTATTTAGAGGAACTTATGTCAATAATCTCATGCCCAGGTTGCGCGAACAGGATTTCCAGTCAATTGATGTTATGCCCGCATTGCGGATTTAAACGGGGCGAAGTTTCTGAGGGTGAACTAAAAAAATTCCGCCGCCGTGAGTTACGGGACCACATTTATCACCTGAAAATGGCCAGCTACAGTGTGTTGACACTGTTTGTGGTGGCATTTGCGTGGTACTGGGTGGATACTGAGGGTTTCCAGAATCCGGCATCTATGGGGCCTTATTTGCTACTGGCGATTGCTGCTATCGCGTATCTCGCAATACGATTATACCTGTTTAAGGCGAAGCGGAACTGGCGCAGGCTTAATGCCTGAATTCTAGCCTGAACAATTAGGCTTCACTGAATGCGTTTAACGTGGATCGCTTTGTTGTATCCCACCACCGATAGGCGCCAGCCACCCATCATGCCTTTTTTGATGGTTATTTCCGGGTCTTCAACGACCTGGATATTAAAGGTATCACCTTCAACTTGTTTTCAGATCATGCCGTTGGTCAGGGTAAACAGATTGTTGTTACCACTCCAGCCATCAAATGCCCCCGCGATATTGGCATAAATTACATTGATGTATTCGTCGTTCTTGGGTTGGCTTTCAAAGCCGCGTAAATCCCGGGTTGAGCCGGCACCTACAGATCCAATAGTTGAGGGTCGGACGACCGCATTCTCTAGCGTGGCTACAGAATGGCTTCGGACCCATGCATTGAGTGTGGCGAGCTCTGCATCACTCAGCTTTCCAAGCCCGGTATCCTTGAATTCTTTACCGGACATGCGTTCCTCCAGCGTGGAAAAACTGTCCGCAGCACTGACGGTGAAGTTGAAGGCAAAAATCAGGACAAAAAAATAACAGTTTTTTCATTTTGAACATCTCAGATTTTGATGACTTGGAATTTAAACGGCCGCAGTGTATCACGCAAGCGCGCTATAGATCATATTGCGTCTGATTGGGGCAAGATGCGGGGGCTACAAATCCTGTTGGTAACGAACGTATGGAATGCGGCCATAAATGGATTCGAAGGGATCCTGTAGCCTGCTGTCGGCTTTACTGCGGTCCTCGCTGCTGGCATTAAGTACATTGGTGGTACCAACGCTCAGCTTGGCGTTCCAGGGTGCGCGCCAAGTAAAGTAAACGTCGAAGGTTGTCACGCTATCGAGGTCTTCACGATTGAGAAACTGTATTTGTTCGCGATAGAAACCCTGTATACCACCACTGAAATTCCCTTTGTTCCAGCCCAGGTTCAGTCGGGCACTGTCAAATGGGTTAGTGATGTTCCAGTTTTGCAGCCTTGGTGAAGCGAATGATGCTGCCTCATAAGAGGCATCCAACACCCGCATGAGCTGTAAATCAAGTTTGACTTCACCAGCACGATCCATTGTCAGACCAAGCTGGAATTGTAAATCAAGACCCGTGGTTTGAGCTTGCAGGTAGCTCAGTGGCTGGCCCCCGGAAATAGCCGGCAGGAGTGGACTAGCCTGTGTCGGGGTCATTAACCCGTTTCCCATTACTACCTTGGCCGTTGATCCGGGTTGACTACCAGGGCCGGTCTGCCTGATGCTGGCTTCACGTTTGAATATGCTGAGTGCTGTATTGAAACGCTCACCACCGTAGCGCAGGCCCATGGCAACCTGATCCTGTTTCAACACGTTTGCCTGGTTGATGAAATGACAGTCAGATGCCCTGTATGAGCCTTGCTCTAGCACACCATTTTGGCAATAAATACTGCCAAGTGGCTGGAATGAAGATTGGCTTTTACCTGCGCCCAGACTGGCAGTGATATCCACTTTGTCACTCATTTGCAAGCGCAGTGAGTTATTCAGAAAAACCGAACTAATATCGGCAGTCGTTCGTTGAGTGTTGTTG
>CAYZLS010000197.1:0-4354 GCA_964479355.1 uncultured Wenzhouxiangellaceae bacterium
TTTGTATGCCGATTACCCGCGAGCGGTGTGAGCAGTTGAACCTGCCCCTGATGGTTAACAAAAATGATGCCAGGTTTGCGACCAATTTCACCGTAACGATTGAGGCCGCAGAAGGTATCACAACTGGGATTTCTGCTTATGACAGAGCCCACACCATACGCACCGCTGCACGTCCGGATGCCAGCCCGGCCAACCTGTCCCAGCCGGGTCATGTATTTCCGTTGATGTCCCAACCCGGAGGCGTGCTGTCGCGTGCTGGCCATACCGAGGCTGGAGTTGACCTGGCGATGTTGGCCGGCTTGGAGCCAGCGGCGGTATTGGTCGAGATACTCAACGAAGATGGCAGCATGGCGAGACGCCCACAGTTGGAATTCTTTGCCAAAAAACACGACCTCAAAATTGGCACCATTGCCGATTTGATCAGCTACAGGATGGAAACAGAGCACTCGGTTGAGTGTTTGTCTAAACACGATATCGAAACTGAATTTGGCTCGTTTCGCTTATTGACCTACCGTGACGGTATCAATCACCAACTCCATCTGATTTTGCTTAAAGGTGAGGTTGACCCACAGGAGCCCATGCTGGTCAGGGTGCATGTGCAGAATCTGCTCAGTGATGTGCTGGGCATCAAGCGGGAGGATTTTGGAATGCCACTGAGGTTGGCAATGGCGGAGATCACCAAGCACGAAACCGGCATGCTGCTGGTTTTGGGCGGGCATGAAAACGACGAGAGTTTGCTGCGGCGTATTCAGAATGAGCCGGAGCCGAATATTCTCAGTAGCGGCGATAACCGGCGATCCAGTGAATTACGGACCTATGGTATCGGTGCCCAGATTATCGCTGATATGGGTATCCGGAAGATGAAGGTTTTGAGTGCGCCCAAGCGTCTGACAGGCCTGGCCGGGTTTGGCTTGGAAGTGGTGGAGTATATTGACAGCGCCACCGGTGACAGCATCAGTGAGGAGGGTGCTCATGATAAATGAATTGGCACTGGAAATGCCTCAGCGGGAATGCAACATTGCTATCGTGGCTAGCGAGTTTAATCATTTTATCGTGCAGGAACTGGTTGTTGGTGCCAGCGATGCCCTGGAGCGCAATGGAATTGCAGATTCCAACATCACCCTAGTCTGGGTACCCGGCGCTTTTGAATTACCGCTGGCGGTGGATGTTTTAGCTACCAGTGGCCACCATGACGCAATTATTGCATTGGGTGCCGTCATTCGGGGTGACACCCCCCATTTTGACTATGTTGCCGGCGAATGTAGCCGCGGTTTGGCAGCGCTTGCCCTACAGCATACCCTACCGGTTATCTTTGGTGTATTGACCACGGATAATGTTGATCAGGCACTTGAACGTGCTGGTTCCGGTGCCGGTAACAAGGGATTTGACACGGCAGTATCCGCTTTGCAGATGATCGCATTACTGGACCGCATTCATGCCGGCAAGCCATGATAGGTTTGAGTCCTGCCGGCGTGCGCGGCGTCGCGCGTTACAGGCTTTGTATCAACGGCAACTTACCGGTCAGGATGCGCATGAAATTTTGCTTCAGTTTCACGAGGAGCAAGATTTCAGTAACGTGGATACTGAGCTGTTTACGACCCTGGTGAATAAAATTTGCGCTAGTCAAAAGGAGCTGGATGAAAAAATTGAGCCCTTCCTCGACCGCCCGTTGACCCAGTTGGATGTCATCGAACATGTGATATTGAGTATCGGTGCATATGAGTTATTGCATAGCCCCGAGGTCCCGCTTGAGGTGGTTATTGATGAGGCGGTCAATCTGGCAAAACGATTTGGTGCTGAGCAGGGCCATAGCTTTGTCAACGCGGTTCTGGACAAGGCGGCGGGGCAATGGCGTGATCCTGCTGTAGTAATGCCATTCAGCCAGGCCTGAATGCATGCGGGAGTTTCAGCTGATTCGGCAAATTCAGCAGCAACTGAGCCGCGCTGGCGACCTCAGCAGTCACGGCATCAAAGTAGGAATGGGTGATGATGCCGCAATACTAGAGGTACCCTCCGGTCGGCATCTGGTTGCGTGTACTGACACATTAATTGCTGGCACCCATTTTCCCGTTGCCACATTACCTTTTGATATTGGCCATAAATGCCTGGCTGTAAACCTTAGCGATCTCGCAGCTATGGGTGCAGAGCCACATTGGGTACTGCTGGGTCTGACTATGCCCCGGCCTGATCAGGAATGGCTGCAAGCATTTACAGCAGGGTTCAGCGCACTAGCAGAAGCCCATGATGTAACCCTGGTGGGCGGTGATACAAGCGCTGGTCCGTTATCCGTCACGGTGACTGCACTGGGTAGTATTGAGCCTGGCCGGTCATTGCTGCGCAGTGGTGCGAGGCCGGGTGATCTGATCGTCATTTCCGGCACCCTGGGTGGTGCCGCCAGGGTGCTGGATTTACTCAAGGCGGGCCTAGCCCTTAGTGAGCAATATCTACTCGACCGCCCGCAACCAAGAGTGGCCCTGGGGCGGGCTATAAGCGGTTTTGCCAGTGCTTGCATTGATGTTTCAGACGGACTGCTGACTGATCTTGGTCATATACTTGAAGCCTCAGGTTGTGGGGCACATTTACAGACAGGAAAGCTTCCTGCAAGCAAACTACTCGACCCACTTGAAGTACAACAGAAGTGGAATTACCAACTCTCAGGCGGGGATGATTATGAATTGTTGTTCAGCTTACCGTCGGATCATGTGACCCGGATAGCTAACTGGAGCAAGGATCTGGATATTAATTTAAATATTATTGGTACGGTAGTACAGGGAGCAGGAGTGCACTGTTTTGCACCCGACGGGGGTGAATTTCGACCAAGTGGTGCTGGCTTTGAACATTTCGGGCAGGCAATGTGAACGCTGCAACGCCCGATCTTCGAAAACTGCTGTTCAGTTCACCCTCCACCTTTCTGGCCTTTGGTTTCGGTTCAGGCTTATCCCCGTTTGCACCTGGCACCATGGGCACACTGGTCGCGGTCCCGTTGGCCCTGGGTTTGAAAAATCTGGGTGTCGTTGAATTCTGGGGCGCCTTGGTGTTTGCTTTTATATTGGGTATTGGTATATGTGGCGAGGTTAGCCGCAAGCTGGGTGTTCACGATCACGGTGGTATTGTGTGGGATGAAATAGTCGGCTACTGGTTGAGTGTTGCTTTTGTGCCGCTGCAATGTAACTGGTTATTGGCCGCTTTTGTATTATTTCGTTGTTTCGATATTTTCAAACCCTGGCCAATCGGTCTGCTTGACAGAAAAATCGGCGGTGGGTTTGGCATCATGTTGGATGACATCGTTGCCGCACTTTTTACACTCATCGTGCTTGCTGTGGTCCAATATCTTTGGAGGGTCTATCCGAATTGGGCTGCTGCTTTCTTGTTTGAAATGTTCGGGTTAGCCTGCGATTGAGTCAAAGGCATTTTTGATCCAGTCAATTTTGTATGCGGTTTTTTCTGAACTTATCGAAATCACGTCAAATCGGCAGACTTGCATTGCCCGTTGTGGGTTTTTGCCAAATACCAGAGCTCGGTAAGAGAAATCTTGTGCTGCTTATGTAAAATGATCGAGTCTGCACCACTGGCATGCTGCTCGCATTTTCGGAATCTGACCTCAACGAATACAACGATTCTGTCGTTCTCCATGATCAGGTCGATTTCACCAAAGCGACCGCGGAAATTTCTCTGCAGCAGCCTGAGACCGTGTTTGCGTAAAAAATATTCTGCAGCTTTTCCCCACTGTGCCCCCGCTTGTTGTTTGTTTATGGTTGCTTGTTCCATTGATAGGGTAGTGGCCGGCCGGCAGTAAATTGTACCCATGCAGGCTCTCGGTGCATGCGGCCGTCTGGCATTAACCGCAATGCCCCGGCACTGCCCGGAAACCACAGATCAGGGTCTTTTTGCAGCAGGGGTAGCCAAGGCAATACGCGCCAGGCATCCATGCCGAGTGCGTACAGGCTCCCAAGGCTTCCGTCACGGACACTACCCGGAAGCAGGCTGGTATTCCCAGCGGTTTGAAGTTGCCAGCTTGTGATGGGAAACACAATGCCGTTGAGATCCTGGTCAGCAGTCCGTTCGAGCTTGCCGCTGTAAATCCGGCCCATGGCATAGACCGGTATATCACCGGTGTTATGGAAGCGTAATAGGGGCTTGAGTTCGCGGCCTTGGGACGGCGTTGCGGCCAAAAATATCATATCAAAGTCATTGCGGCGGTGCGGTTCAAATGCCAGTGACAGACCTAGCCGCGCTTGCAATGACTCCTTACGCTTTCTGCTTTCGTCTATTTTCAGCAATTGCGTGAGCATGGCGCTGTGGTCATTTTCGGTGGGGTCAAATTGGGCGCTGGCAGTTACGCGGCCATGATTGC
>CAYZLS010000198.1:0-4353 GCA_964479355.1 uncultured Wenzhouxiangellaceae bacterium
TGGAAAGTGGCACCGGCCCTGGCAGCCGGAAACTGTGTGGTGCTAAAACCAGCGGAACAAACTCCGGTATCCATACTTTTTGTAATGGAAGTTATCGCTGACCTGTTACCCGCTGGTGTACTCAATATCATCAATGGTTTCGGGCCGGAAGCCGGCAAACCATTGGCAAGCCATCCCGATATCAGGAAAGTGGCCTTTACCGGCGAGACCACAACCGGTCGATTAATCATGCAATATGCTTCTGAAAATATTATCCCGGTCACACTTGAACTCGGTGGCAAGTCACCGAATATTTTTTTCGAGAGTGTGATGGCAAACGACGACAATTTTCTTGATAAAGCCATCGAGGGTCTAGTTTTATTTGCGTTTAATCAGGGTGAGGTCTGTACCTGCCCATCCCGGGCATTAATACAGGAAAGCATCTATGACGAGTTCATGGCGCGGTGCTTGAAACGCATCGAGGCCATCACGATAGGTGACACCCTGGATGATAATACCATGATGGGTGCCCAGGCCTCCAATGACCAGTACGAGAAAATCCTGAATTATCTGGATGTGGGTAGGCAGGAAGGCGCTGAACTTTTGATTGGTGGTGAGGCCTACCAGAATGAAACCTTCCCGAACGGCTATTACATCAAGCCCACCGTATTTAAGGGTAATAACAAGATGCGGATCTTCCAGGAAGAGATCTTCGGCCCCGTGCTGAGCGTAACCACTTTCAAGGATGAAGCCGAAGCACTGGCAATTGCCAATGACACTTTATATGGCCTGGGTGCGGGTGTTTGGACCCGTGATGTACATCAAATGCAAACCGTTTCCCGTGGCATTGAGGCAGGTCGTGTATGGTGCAATTGCTACCACCTCTACCCCGCCCATGCTTCATTTGGTGGCTATAAAAAGTCTGGCATCGGCCGGGAGACACATAAAATGATGCTCAATCATTACCGTCACACCAAGAATATATTGATGTCTTACGATAAAAACCCGCTGGGGTTTTTCTGAGCGCTACCGGCAGGTTGCGGGCGTGCAGAATTACGTCGATCGTGTTGTAGTTACAGACCAGGCACGAGCGGTTATTGATCAGTTAAGAGAACAGTATGGGGCGTTGATGTTTCATCAAAGCGGTGGCTGCTGTGATGGCTCTTCCCCATGTGTTTTCAGGAAGGAGAGTTTTTGCTTGGTTCCAGAGATCTATGTCTGGGTGAAATTCATGGTTGTAAATTTTATATGGCAGCGGATCAATTCGAGCACTACAAGAACATGCAAATTACAGTGGACGTTTCACCGGGCAGGGGCTCAAGTTTTTCCTTGGAAATCCCGTTGGGCTTATGCTTCATGGCAATTTCCAGATTGTTTACTGAGCATGAAACAGACAACATCAGGCCGCTTGAAACCTGATCTGCCAGCGTGAGCATGGACTTGCAACAAGCGTTGCAAAAGGCGCTGGATTACCTGGAATCCGGTTCTCCGGAAAAGTGCGTGAGGCGGTGCGATAATATCCTGATCGAGAACCCGGGCTTGATCCAGGCACTGTACTTGCGTGGTTGTGCCGCATTTGAAACCGGTGATCTCAGCCAATCCGTCAGTGACCTCGGCATTGTTCATTGTAACCATCCTCAGCACCTGCAAGCAGCATACTACTTCGGACGTTCATTGCGAGTCGTAGGCAGGTTTGAAGAAGCATTGGCGCCGCTACAGGTCGCCATGGCGGAGAATGAACTTGAGGTCCGTGCCCGCTATGAACTGGCCACCTGTCTGGCTCACTTGCGGCACAGATCAGAGGCCATGGAGCATTACTAGGCCATCCTGAGGCTGCAGCCTGATAATGCACAGGTAGCCGCCAATCTGGCGTCCTTACTGGAACGTGAAAACCAGCTGGATGAAGCCGCAAGCTGGACCGACAAAGCGCTGCTGTTGGATCCGGCTAATGAGACGGCACAAATGACACACGCCACGCTGGATCGGCGCGACGGCAAGCACTCCCAGGCAGCGCAACGTTTTCGGGGTTTGCTTGAGCACATTGACAACCCCATCAACGGCAGTCTCGCCTGGAACCAGTTGGGACAGTGCTGCGAAGGCCGGCATGATTGGGATGTGGCGTTCGATACCTTCCGTGAGTCCAATCGAATTTTAAAGACTTACCATCCAGCCTCCCACCCCGACCCGGCCGATATCACAATTCTCTGGCGCCTCGTTCCAGTCACACCTGAAAAACGTAGGCGCACCCCACCAGTACCAGGGGCGTATCTGTTGTTTACGGGCTTCAATTTCTTCACGTGACATGTGTAAACTCCCTCAATTTCATTGCAGGCTTTGCGTATCACTAGGGGGCGTTATCATTCGCTTGTATGGAGTAACCAAACCACGCTCATTCTGCCTTGCTGGACAAAAAAATAGACTCCGGCAGCACAATCTGGCGTGTGAGAACGCCCCCTAGTCTATGCAAGAAAGAAATCGGTTTCACCTCCAATCCGAATATTTCAACAGGGCGTGCTTTACAATGATGCTCTGGTTCATTATTGGCTATGATGCAGTTTGTCTTTTATCGAGAGTTGACAATGGTAGTTTGTAAATCAAAGTTTCATGAATTTAGTACTTCTTTGCCGGCACTGCTGACCCTGCTACTTTGGTCGCTGTCGGCAAGTGCCCGAGATACGGTAGATATAGCCGCTCTTAAAGGTCTCGAGTGGCGTCTGGCCGGTCCGTATCGTGGCGGACGGGTGACGACGGTGGCCGGTGTGCCGGGCAATCCAATGCTGTATTACATGGGCGCAACCGGTGGTGGTGTCTGGAAGACCGAAAACGCGGGTACAAACTGGGAAAATCTTTCTGACGAATATTTTAAAGTTGGCACTATAGGTGCAGTGGCGGTTGCTGAGTCGGATAACAATGTCCTTTATGTGGGTACCGGTGAGGCACCGATACGTGGTGTCACCACCAGCAGTGGCGATGGCATGTGGAAGTCCACCGATGCCGGTAAATCCTGGACCCATGTCGGGCTAAAGAAAAGCGGCCAGATCGCGCAAATTGAAATCCACCCCACCAATCCCGACATCGCCTTTGTCGCAGTTCAGGGCCAAATCTGGGGGCCAAATGAGGAGCGTGGCATTTACCGCACCACGGATGGAGGTAAAAGCTGGAAACACGTTCTGAAGGTCAATGAAAATACCGGTGCCACTGATCTCAGTATGGATCCCACCAACCCCAGAATTCTGTATGCGGCCATGTGGAACCATGGACGCAAGCCCTGGTTCATTCATTCTGGCGGTACCGATGGAGGTATCTACAAATCTGCCGACGGTGGAGATTCCTGGAAAAAACTCAACGGGGGGCTACCCAAAATGATCGGCAAGATCGGGGTAGACGTGTCGGCCGGCAATCCGGATCGCATCTATGCCATCATCGAAGCCGGGCCTGAAAAGGGTGGCTTGTGGCGCAGTGACGATAGTGGCAAAACTTGGTCCCTGATCAACGGTCACCGCGTGTTGCACTCACGTGCCTGGTACTACAACCACATCACGGCCGACCCGGTTGACGAGAATACCGTTTACGTGCTGAACGTACCGATGATGAAGTCGGTTGATGCCGGCAAGAGCTGGGAAAAAATGACCACGCCGCACGGTGACCACCACGATCACTGGATCAACCCTCACGACAACCGGAATATGATTAACGCTAATGACGGTGGCGCTACCGTCACCTTTGATGGTGGCGAAACCTGGTCAAGCATCATGAACCAGCCCACTGGACAGTTTTACCGCATCGCCACCGACAATCAGTCGCCGTTTCGTATATACAGTGGCCAACAGGACAATACCACCATCGCGATCGCCAGCCAGAGTTATTATGGGGGAATCGGAGTAGAGGATTATTTTGACGTGGGTGGTGGTGAGAGTGCGCATATTGCGTTTGATCCGGATAACCCCACTCTTATTTATGCCACGACCATCAACGGAACATTGACTGAATATGACCACTCGACCCGGTTGACCCGTTACATTATCCCCTTCCCAGAAATGGTGTATGGGAAGGATTCGCGCGAACTGAAATACCGTAGCAACTGGAATGCGCCGGTTGCTGTTTCACCTCACGACCCATCGATTATCTATTACGGCACGCAGTTGGTACTCAAGAGTACCGACCGAGGTGCCACCTGGGCTGAAATCAGCCCCGACCTGACTCGCAATGACTCGGAAAAACAGGGTCGTAACGGTGGCCCCTTGACGCCTGAAAATGTAGGCGCTGAGTTTTACAATACAATTTTCTATATCGTGGAATCGGTACACGAGGAAAACCTGATCTGGGTCGGTAGTGACGATGGTTTGGTTCACATCACGCGCAACGGCGGTGTTA
>CAYZLS010000199.1:0-4347 GCA_964479355.1 uncultured Wenzhouxiangellaceae bacterium
CAACAGCTGCCTCCGGCGCCGGCGCATCTGCAGTTGGCACCGCCTATCCGGCCGGTTTTGGCACGCTGGACAACTCAGCTTCTGTTGAAAAACGCTGGAACGATGCTGATATTAAAGGTGGCAGGGTTATTCTTGCTTGGAATATCAACGATAATTGGAATGCTTCGTTAACCGCTTTGACGCAGGACACCAAGGCGGGTGCAGACAACGATTACGACCCATTTGTTGGTGATTTGCAGACCGTAAGATTTCACAACGAGTATCGTGAAGACAACTACGAGATGTACTCGTTCAGCTTCAACGGCGATCTGGGCTTTGCCCAATTGGTCGGAGCAGTCAACTATTACGAACGCGACATCAAAGCCCTGCTCGACATCACCGCCTATGCGCATTATTGGGCGGCACTGTATTGCCACGACAGCTATTATACCGCGGCGGAACTGCCTTATTACTGGACTAACCCGGAAACTGGCTACGTGGTCTGGTATCCGGTTTACTGCATGGGAGAAACTGTCGACAGCGACTTTTTCAGCTCCTATTATTCCCCTGCACAACAGGACAAGTTCACAACCGAATTTCGCCTCTCCAGCCAGGGTGACACCCTTGACTGGCTGGTCGGCCTGTATTACGAAGAAAGTAACGATTCCTGGCAAGCGCCATTTGCAACACCGACCCGTGGTGGTAATGGCGATATCAACATTTATCAGAATTCCCCCTCGCTGGATTACTGGGAATGGTATTTCAGCAACTACTACGGCTCAGATACGGCCTTTCCAGAAGCGACCTCGCATTGGTACTCACAGAGCAGCACCGACTGGGAACAGAAAGCCGTATTTGGCGAGTTTACATGGCACATTAACGCCGCCTGGGATCTGACGCTTGGCGGGCGGTATTTTGAGCGCACCAATACCAACAACTACCTTGTCGATCACCCAGGTGATATCGGCCTGAATGGCGAGCCGGATATCGGCGATCCAAGCGGCCGGGCCTTTCGCCTTGCAAACGGGTTCCCTCCACCACACTCGGCCGAAGAGAAAGAATTTATTCCCAAGGTCGCCCTGTCCTGGTCAATTAGTGACGACCAAATGCTGTACGGTCTGTATACACGTGGCAGACGACCGGGCGGTGTCAATCGCTCACGCGGCAATCCGTTTTTCTCGATTGGTTACGCATCCGACCTGATGGAAAATTACGAGATGGGCTGGCGCTCAATGTTCGCCGATGGTAACGGCCGCCTGAATGCCACCGTCTACCATATGCTATGGAGTGACTACCAACTTGAACTGGTTGATCCATCGCAGGAGGCCTGTCCAAATCCCGGCGACTCGATTCCCGGCCTATGTGGTCAGCCCTGGCAACAGATAGTGACCAACGCGGGAGAAGCACATATCACCGGCCTTAACATTGAACTGGACTACGCGTTCAACGAGAACTGGCAGGTTGGCGGCAACTTGGAGTTCATGGAGGCTGAGACAGATTCAACTGCTGATCTCAATGGCAACGGTGAAAATGACATCACCGCCGGTTTACGACTACCTGTTTCACCGGAGGTGAAAGGCTCTGCCTGGGTGGATTACACCAAAAACAGCCAGTTATTTGGCGGCTCAGATTTCTTCGCCCGCCTTCAGGTTTCTCACACGGGTGATTCGGTCAACCGGCTAAATCCGGCTGGTCTGGATACACCGAACCCTCAATTCACCACGCCTTCATACACGATCGGTGACATTCGTGTGGGTTATCGCGGTAATAGCTGGGAAGTCTCGTTATTCCTCAACAACATCACCGATGAACGTGCGATTTATACAATTGCTAATGGATTATTTGAGTGGGGTATGGCCAGTTCCCAGGATGGACGGGCGCATGTGCAACGCTCCTACATCAATCGTCCACGCGAACTCGGTTTGCGTTACGTGAAATCGTGGGGCGGTTAGGCCCTAAATAATAGCAAGAGAGTAAGAAGAAGACCGGTTTCATCCGGCCTTTTTTTTATGTTTCGAAAGGCCAAATTTCAAGCCCGTGGATGGCATTTCGTATGTCCGTTGACAAATTGACAGATCCCACTACCTGCCGGGCCTGGATGTCGTAAATCGTAATCGTGGAGGGTGAGGACCCTGCTGCAATCAAACGATCACTGATCACGCACAACCCGCGTCCGAATCCCTGGCGGGCGATTTTTGTATCATCTATACCAGCAGATTCGATCTCAATTTCAGCGTAAGTCTTGATTCGAAATGCACACTGCTCACCGGAACGTGAAACATGACGCACGGCGTCGCTTTTCGTATCGTTGAACACAACGCCGCCTTGCCAGGGCCGCGCGTTGTGAACCCCCGGTGGCAAACTACAATACTCGGTAACACTCCAGTCCTCAGCCTGATTCTGATCCAGGTGCAGACACGCAAGGGTGTGCAAACCACTCAGATAAATACCACTATCCTCGACGTGCACCGCATTGATGTGGAAGTCATTGACGGCAGCGGGTCCGGTGTTCGTCACGGGATTGAAACTGTACCCGTCCCAGCGCTCGTATGCCCTAGTCAATCTGAAGCCCCAATCATAGTCCAGGGTGTCAAGGTTAAACGCGAGAATACTGTCGAAGCCGGTAGATGTTAGAAACAGACGTCGTCCCTGGCGAACGATTTCATGACAGTGCTTCAGGTAACGATTCTTAAAGGATTTTTTTATCTGAAAATCACGGTCATAGCAAAACAATTCATCACTCGCAGCCACGTAAATTTCGTCACCGTCAAAGGTAATTCCACGCAGACCACGATCGGCACCCCGCCCTTCGAAATCGATATCGCTCGTGTTCCAATCGACCTTTAATTCGCCGGTCCGTCTCTCGAAGTCCACGATGTATATCCCACCATGGCTTTCACCCTGCTCAGATCCACGGACGACGGAAGTTGCAATGAGTTTTGGTAATTTGACTGTCATAGGTGGATTATGCACAAAAAAACTGATTAAAATGTACGTAATCACATCACTCAAGCCGTGATACTGTCCGTTGCCCCTTTGGGGGACTGCCAAGTTTGCAACTGATTGGTTTGATTGTTAGCAATTACGTGACAATGAACTACCACGCCTACACGCACGCGCGCCGGGCAACATCACGATGGTCTAAAATTTCAAGAAATCATAGCCTGGAAATAGTCGGCATGCATGCACAGGTTACAGTTCCATGGATTTCAATACACCGCCCATGTCTCTGACAAACAGGCTTTGAAGGTACAGGATATTATGACAAAATCACTCCCAACTTCGGCCAGGGTCGTCATCATCGGCGGTGGTGTGGTCGGCTGCTCAATTGCTTATCACCTAGCCAAGCTGGGCTGGCAAGACGTCGTCTTGCTGGAACGCAAACAATTAACCAGCGGCACCACCTGGCACGCAGCAGGCTTGATCGGACAGTTGCGGGGTTCGATTAATATGACTCGCCTGGCACGCTATACACGGGAACTATACCAAGGCCTTGAGTCCGAAACTGGGCAGGCTACGGGCTACCGTCAATGCGGCTCAATCTCTATTGCGACCAATGACGAACGCTTCGAAGAATTAAAGCGTAACGCTTCAATGGCAAAAGTTTTTGGCTTGCAGGTCGATATCATCAGCATAGCAGATATCAAACGCCGCTACCCGTTGATCAATGACAGTGACGTTCTGGGCGGGATTCATATCCCAAGTGATGGTTATGCTAATGCGGTAGATATCACCCAGGCACTGGCCAAATTTGCACGCGCAGGCGGAGTGCAGATTCTTCAGGATACCGAGGTGACCGGCATCTGTCATGATGGTGAAAAGGTAACGGCTGTCAGCACCAGAGCAGGTGACACTGCAACCGACCAAGTTGTTATTTGCGGCGGCATGTGGAGCCGTGACCTGGCAGCCTCAATTGGGGTTAATGTGCCGTTGCAGGCCTGCGAGCATTACTACCTGGACCCAAGCATGCCGGTACTGCGTGATTACGATGCCTGCACTTATTATAAGTACGATGCCGGTAAGTTAATGGTCGGGGCGTTTGAACCAAAGTCGAAAGCATGGGGCATGGATGGCATACCGAAAGATTTCTGTTTTGATGAGATAGCCGGTAATTTTGAGCACATGGAACCGGTACTGCTCGATGCCATGCAACGTGTTCCTGCGCTGCAAAATGCCGGCATTCAGAAGTTCTTTTGCGGTCCTGAGAGTTTTACACCCGATGTGCGCTACCACCTTGGCCGGGCACCTGAATTGCATAATTGCTATGTGGCCGCCGGGATGAATTCAATCGGCCTGCAGTCGGCTGGCGGTATCGGCAAAGTGATGGCCGAGTGGCTGCGTGATGGACAACCACCTGAGGATTTATGG
>CAYZLS010000200.1:0-4346 GCA_964479355.1 uncultured Wenzhouxiangellaceae bacterium
CTTTGCGAGCGTGTCACCGAAACATTGGGTCTGTTATATGCCACCCACTGGCCATTCCGTCAGTACGAAACAGCCCGCGGTGTACGCAAATCGCCATTGTACGACCGTCTGGTTGCCACGGGTGCCTGCCACGGTGAGGCCTTTGGCTGGGAACGCCCCAACTGGTACGCACCCAAAGGAGTCAAAGCCGAGTATCAATACAGCTACCAACGCCAGAATTGGTTTGAACATTCGGCGGCAGAACACCTGGCAGTGCGCGAAGCCGCAGGCTTGTTTGATCAGTCTTCATTTGCCAAGTTCCGCCTTGAGGGCCCGGATGCGATGACCGCTTTGAATCACGTGTGTGCCAACAACATCGATGTAAAGACTGGTCGCATTATATACACCCAGTGGTTGAATGAAAAAGGCGGCATAGAGGCTGACCTGACCGTGACCCGACTGGGGTGCGAGTGTTTCCTGATTGTCACAGCAGCGGAAACCCAGGGTCGGGATTTTGACTGGTTAAAACAACATCTCCCGGCAACTGCCCGTTGCGTGCTTACCGATACCACTTCCGCCCTGGGGGTGATTTCCATCATGGGGCCCAGAGCTCGGGACCTGCTGCAATCCCTGACGCCGGCTGACTTGTCACACGATGTATTTCCATTTGCACACAGCCGTGAAATTGAGCTGGCCTATGCAATAGTGCGCGCCTCGCGCATCACTTTTGTCGGTGAATTGGGTTGGGAACTTTATATACCCACCGAATTTGTGACCGGTGTCTACGATGAAATTGTTGCGGCCGACGCTGACTATGGTCTGGTGCATGCCGGCTACCACGCACTCAATTCACTCAGGATAGAAAAAGCCTACCGCCATTGGGGCCACGACATTACCGATGAAGACACACCATTAGAAGCCGGTCTTGGTTTTGCGGTGAAGATGGACAAGCCGGGTGGGTTTATTGGTCGTGAAGCCTTACTTGAGCAAAAATCTACCGGCCTCAAAAAACGGATGCTACAGTTCCGTTTGCTGGACCCTGAACCATTGTTGTATCACAACGAGCCTATCTGGCGAGGTGAGCAACTTGTCGGTCATGTCACATCGGCTGCATACGGGCATAGCCTAGGTGCTTCTATTGGTCTTGGCTACGTTGAATGCAATGACACGATGGACGCCCAGCAACTGATTTCCGCGGATTACAAGATCGAAATTGCCGGTGAGAAATTCCCGGCTACAGCTTCTCTTAAGCCGTTCTACGATCCAGAAAACCTGCAAATTCGGCGTTAACCAGAATTGACTGAATCCGTGACGGGAGTGAGAAACATGTCTACAACAGATATTCCGGAATATGCAAGAGTCGTCGTTATTGGCGGCGGGATCATTGGCTGTTCGGTTGCATATCACCTGGCAGAAATGGGTTGCAAGGATGTGGTGTTACTAGAACGGGATCAGCTCACATCAGATACGACCTGACACACGGCTCAGACAGACCAATTTCGGTTTTCGACTCAATAACAACCCTCCCCTGTCAGTCGCCGACCGTGCCAGTGGTGCCGGGCGAATGCTGGGGCATGAGGATGTTGACCTGTTTACTTTTTTGCCTGTGCCTGATGTCGCCGGACTGCAGGTACTGAACCTCAAGAATATGCGCTGGATCCGGTTAAATGCCCCACCCAGGAGTATTATCCTGAACATGGGCGATTACATGCAGCGCCTTAGCAATGATATTGTTCCATCCACGACCCATCGGGTCAGCCAGCCCACAGATACCGCTTTACTGAAACGTGCCCGAATTTCATTTCCGGTGGCGATCTACCCGTGCGAAGACGAGATCCTGGAAGTGCTGTCCGGCACCGGCAAGCCCAAATATCCACCGGTCTCTGCACTCAGCTTCCACACCGCCATCACTAGCAGATACTATGGCGCAGATTATGCTGTTGATGAATCTTCGGGGTCAGAGCAAAAACCATTCAGCAGGCAAAGCCCAATCCCAGCTTATCCAAAAATTTAAGCCACAAGCCACGTTTTCCGCCGTTCCTGTCAGCTTTTATCAGCGCCCATTGAGTGAGCCTTACACCCAACCAACGCAAGGGTTCGGGCGCCCAGGGCAGTGATTTACTGGTTACAAACTTCATTTTTAGCACGTCAGATGGCTCGTAACCTAACAATTCGATACCGATCCGGGCACCAAATCGCGATGCACCAACACCGTGACCCGTATAACCAACCGACCAGGCTAATCGACCATTGTGCGCCACCCCGGGGACCATGCAAAAACGAGTGGAAGTCGCAATAATTCCGCCCCACTTGTTAGAAAATTTCACGTCATCGAGCTGCGGGAACATTTCAAAAAACTCTCTCGCCAACTGCTCGTAGCAGGCAGTCGCATCCATATATTTATCGTCGATACCATTATTAAAGTAATAACGAACAGCACCACCCCCACCCCAGGTGATGCGGTTGTCTTTGGTCAACCGGAAGTAATGGAACATATTGACGTCATCAGCCAGCGCGTGGCGTGATGTTTTACCCCAGCCGATGCGATTTAACTGATCTTCAGTCAACGGCTCTGTGGCAATTTGGTAATCCCAAACAGGAATAACAGAACGGCGAATTTTACTGATTGTGCTGGTGAAAGCATTCGTTGCTAGTAAAACTTTATCACTGTGAATAACACCCTTTTCACAGTTGGCTTGCATTGAATTATTACCCACCGGCTCTACACCAAGTATCCTGGTGTCCTCAAACACCCGCACCCCCAAATGGTTGATAAGCACATCCTTTAAACCCCAACACAATCGAGCGGGATCAATCACACCGTCCTGACCACTACGATCCCACAGACCGGCAAGAAACCCGGGTGAATTCACCTGCTCGCGCACAGCACCCTGATCAAACCAAACGACATCCTTACCCATGGCTTTGGCTTCACGGTACTCTGATCGCAGTCTGATCACTGAGTCGGGGTCCAGAGCGACATACATTTCGCCCGTTTTTTCATAGCGGGCATCGATATTGTAGCGTTCAACGGTGGCCAGCAACTCACGCATATTTTGCACACCCAGCGCCTGCAAGCGCTCAGCCTCAGCGGGGAACCGATGCTCGGTGTTGGTCTGGCCATGGGCCAAAGTCGAAGATATGAAGCCACCACAACGCCCGGATGCACCATCACCGATGAAGGTTTGCTCGATAAGAATAATATCTGTATCCGGCTTACGTTCTTTTACCTGCATGGCAGCCCAAAGACCGGTGAAACCACCACCGACAATCAGCAATTCGCATATTTCATCCGCAGACAACGGCGCCAACTGCGCGGGCATAATGGCAGGATCATGCCAAAGTGGCCGGGTTACAGCATGTTGTAATGCTTCAAGGTGCTTTTCCATTCATCCGTTTTTCAATATTGCAGTGCTTTGAGCTCACAATACTCGTGTAATCCTTCAACTCCAAATTCTCTACCATTACCAGACTCCTTATAGCCACCAAAGGGTGCCTCGTGATTGGCTTCAGCACCATTTATGGCACATTGCCCCGCCCGGATTTTCCTGGCTATAGAGGTTGCCTTGTCCTTGTCTCCGGCCCAAACTGCGGCGGCCAGGCCATAAGGTGTGTCGTTTGCAATCTCAATCGCCTGGTCAATTGCAGCGTATTTGATCATCACCAGTACCGGCCCAAAGACTTCTTCTTGCGCGATCTCCATATCATTTGTAACATCCGCAAATATGGTTGGTGCAACATAATTTCCAGTTGTTAATCCTGCAGGCATATCCGTGCCTCCGGTCACCAGTCGTGCCCCGTCAGCAACGGCCTGATCAATATATTTAAGTACTGTTTGCTTTTGTTCAGCAGATGACATTGGCCCTACGAAAACATCGGGGTCGGTTGGATCGCCTACTACCAGGGTTTCTGCTTTGGATTTTGCAAGTTCGATCGCCTCCTCATACCTGGACTCATGCACAATCATCCTGGTCAGCGCATTACATGTCTGCCCCGTATTGACCATGACATCAGTGATTCCAAAATCGATTGCGGCAGCCAAATCTGCTTCTTCTGTAATAATAAATGGTGATTTACCGCCCAATTCCAGACAGACCCTTTTTACATCAGGTGCAGCCTTATTAGAAACCTGAATTCCCGCAGCAGTAGATCCGGTAAATGTCACCATATCAACATCTGGATGTGCGCTCAGCGCCGCACCAATTTCCCTGCCACTGCCATGTATCATGTTAAACACACCCGCCGGCAATCCAACCGCTTCGCACATTTCCGCAAACATGAATAAATGGCTCGGAGTCTGGCTCGCCGCTTTCACCACCATGGTGCAGCCAGCGGCAATGGCCGGGGCAACTTTTCCTATCATTTGC
>CAYZLS010000201.1:0-4333 GCA_964479355.1 uncultured Wenzhouxiangellaceae bacterium
GACAGGAGTATCGGGAACGAGTAGTAGAAGCGGTATTTTTTGATATCCCTGGCAGGCGTGCCGAACACCCACTCTGGCCAAACACTAATCTGCGGTGCCTGGCCGGTTTCCATGTCTATGCGCATCGTCCTGGATCGGTCATTTGCATAGACGATGCTGCCGTCAGGCCTGACCGCCGTTTGGCCACCCTCACCGGCTGGAAGGGGAACATAATGCGGCCACGCAATGGAGGCGTCATCGGTTCGGCTTGGAATTGCGATATGGCTATTGTCATTCTGCGAGGCGTAGACCCAGTAGGGCTCCTGGTCATCCACTGCCAGGCTGAGAAGGTCTGCCGTAGGCTGGTTACGGAGACTCGACCAACTCTCACCTCCATTCAGAGTCACCGAGGCGCCCCCATCCCCGCCTTCGATCATCCGGCGAGAGTCGTTCGGATCGATCCACAAGGCATGCGGATCCCAGTTTTCCATCGGCATACGTTCGAAGCTCTGGCCCGCATCCGTGGACTTCAATAAACCACTGATGGGCTGAATATAGACAACGTCGGGATCCTGGGTGTCGGCGGTGAGATGGTTGTAGGAATTGGGTATCTCCATCTTGCCGGGGTCGGTGTGGGTTCTTTGCCAGTTTGCACCGCCATCATCGGAGCGATAGATACCGCCATCACCTTCATCGGCCTCAATAAATGAATACACCCGGTTGGAACTCGCAGCTGAAATGGCAACGCAGATCTTCCCTACCATACCCTTTGGCATGCCAGGGTTGTGGGTGATGTCGGTCCAGCTATCGCCGCCATCTGTACTCTTGAAAAGGCCACTGGTAGGCCCACCGCTCTCTTCATCCCACGGGTAGGTCACATGGTGGTTCAGGGACGCAATTATCACACTCGGATTGGCCGGATCAATGGTCAGATCAACGGCGCCGGTGGTCTCACCTTTGTATAGAACTTGCTCCCAGGTTTCGCCACCGTCCACGGTTCGATAAACGCCGCGATCAGGATTGGGGCCAAACATGTCCCCCATTGCCGCCACGTATACGATGTCGGGGTTGGTTGGATGAATGCGAAGCCTGGAGATGTGGCGGGTTTCCCTGAGACCTGTGTTGGCCCACGTGTCTCCGCCATCGGTGGATTTATAGACGCCGTCCCCGGGCGAGATAAATTGCCGTTGAAGCCCCTCACCTGTCCCGGCGTAAATCACGTCAGGATTCGAGGACGACACATCCAGGGCGCCCACTGCAGGGAATTTGAAAAAACCATCTGACACATTGCGCCAATTCATTCCCGCATCGGTGGTCTTCCATACACCACCATGAGCGGCACCGAAATAGAACTTGAGGGGATCATCGACAACACCTGCCACCGCAACCACACGCCCACCACGATACGGGCCGACAAACCGCCACTCCAGTGCTGAGAGAAAGCTGGCATCCACACTTGGGTACCCGGCGAACACCTCGTCACCCATGCCCTCGCCATTGGTTTCACCTTGACACCCGGCAAGGACAAGGAAGACAAGACCTATTGTGGAAAACACCCTCAAGGCGGGTCGGATAACACCATGAAACATTCTTATCGCTCTTTCTTCCAGCGTAACGATCGGGCACGTCGGTGACATGGTTAACTCCTTCGCATACATAGCCGTTATTATGAGTTGAAGACGACTTGTTTAACACGTTGCCATTTCTGATATGATATTTGGCATTCCAAATGGCATGTTAACGGAATTCATGCTGATTTAGCAACCATGATTAGGGAGTGACACGATGAGTGCCGCAAGAATCAACCGGGTTATTAATCACCAACCATTTGCCGCTGGCAAATTTGCCCTGGCGTGTTTGCTTGTCGCTCTCATGTCGAGTGCGTTGGCAACAGCGCAGGAAGAACCCTTGCGCGGGGCGTTTCCAAATGATGAGTTCCTTGTTCGCGAAGCGATGGTGCCAATGCGGGACGGTGTAAAACTGTACACTCTGATCATCACCCCTAAAAGCGATACAGGCGCCCTGCCCGTTATTCTCAAACGTACACCCTATGATGCCAGCGATGCCCTGAACGGTCGTGCGTCGTCCCGTCTGGATGTCAATCTGGGGAGCGAATTCCTCGGAGAGGACTACATCTATGTCGTCCAGGACATACGTGGTCAATTCAAATCAGAAGGCGAGTACTTTATGTACCGGGCACCGCGTGGTGCTTTTAACAAGACAGATACCGACGAAACCACGGATGCCTGGGATAGTATCGAATGGATCGTCAACAATGTCACCTCTAATGGACGGGTAGGAATCTGGGGCAATTCATATCCAGGCTGGCTAGTGCTGGCTACCATGCGCGACCCGCACCCGGCACTGGCCGCCGCTGTTCCTTTAAACCCCGTGGTTGATGTCTGGAAGGCTGATGACTGGTTTCACTGGGGTGCGTTTCGCGCTTTATATGCGTTTGATTTCATTTACTCCATGCAATCAATCCCGGGTGATTATGCCGCATATCCATACGACAAACGCGATATGTATACGTGGATTCTGGGCCAGGGTGCAGCTCAGAACAACCTGGGTAAACGACTTGATGAGCGCCACGAAATGTGGACACGGATTGTTGAGAACCCGAATTATGGTCCGTACTGGCGTGATGTCGCCGCTGACCAGTGGTTTGATAAGCCGTCTCGACTGGTACCGGCACTGCATGTGCACAGCCTGTGGGATCAGGAAGATATCTACGGTTCGCCAGCGGCTTACGCCGCTCTCGAAAAACACGATTCTGACAATGACAAGAACTTCTTTGTCGCAGGACCGTGGAGTCACGGCCAGCACTTTCGCGACGGTAGCCAACTAGGCAATATTACATTCGATCAGGACACTGCCAAGCGCTACCGGGAGGATATTTTGATGCCGTTCCTGCGTCGTTACCTGCATGAAGACAAGCAATCCACCATATCACCGGTGACTGTATTTGAGACCGGTGTCAATCGCTGGCGGCATTTTGACCGGTGGCCGCCCAAGAAGGGTGTTGAAACCCGCGTGTACTTGCAAGACGGTCGGGGATTAACATTCAGCGCTCCTAAGCAGGATTCTGACGGCACCGAATTTATATCCGAGCCATCCCATCCCGTGCCCTACGCGCCTCGTCCCAATTGGACAGCTGACTGGAATTTTGCCCCAGCCGGCCAAAAATGGAAGCGCTGGCTGGTTGAGGACCAACGCTTTGTGGACGGTCGCCCGGACGTCGTAACCTGGGTTAGCGAGCCTCTGGATAAACCCATGACCGTTCGCGGTGCGATCACAGCCCACCTGTTTGCCGAGACCACCGGCAGTGATGCCGACTGGGTTGTGAAGTTTATTGATGTCTATCCCGATGATGCGCCGGATTATGAAAAATCGGGCTACCAGTTGATGATAAGTGGCGATATTTTCAGAGGACGGTACCGGGAAGATCTGGAAGAGGCGAAACCGATTACTGCGAATGAGGTGTTGGAATACACCCTCTCATTACCGCATGTTAATCATACCTTCAAAGCGGGACATCGTTTGATGGTGCAAATACAAAGCACCTGGTTTCCACTTTATGATCTTAACCCGCAGACCTTTGTGCCGAATATCATGGTGGCGCCAAAGTCGGCTTATAAAGCGCAAAGGCACCGGGTTCACCACGGTGCCCAAAATGCCACTTATATAGAATTTCAATCAGACAGCAGCGAGTAGCCCATAAGCACTCGCGCAGGAGGATAACAACCATGGCCCAGTTCAAGGACAAACTCAACCGCGGCGAAGCCGTTATTGGCACCTGGATCAATCTTTCCGGCCCCCCGATCATAGAGATTATCGGCCGTAGCGGTTTTGACTTCCTGCTGATCGATGGTGAGCATTCACCTTTCAATGAGACCGACCTGCGTGATGCCCTGATCGCCTGTGCCAACACCCCAGCCGAGACGCTGGTACGGGTTCGCGCCAATGAGGAGCCACGTATCAAGCTGGCGTTGGACCTCGGCGCCAATGCCATACTGGTACCCATGGTCAATACTGCCGACGATGCCCGGCGGGCTGTAAAAGCTGCCAAGTATCTACCCTTGGGTGGCCGTGGCATCGGACCGTGGCGTAGCTCGGATTACTACCGGAATTTTGACAGCTACGTAGCCGAAGCCAACGACGCCACCGCGCTGATCGTCCAGGTTGAGCACAAGGACGCGGTGGCTGCCATCGATGACATCATCGCGGTCGATGGTGTTGATGCCATTTTTATTGGTCCGGCCGATCTTTCGGCCTCCCTGGGTCATGGCACCAACACCGGCAATCCAGATACAGTGGCGGCCATCGAACACGTTGCCGAAGCGTGTCGCGCCAA
>CAYZLS010000202.1:0-4312 GCA_964479355.1 uncultured Wenzhouxiangellaceae bacterium
ATCAAGGTGACCGTCAAAGATGCAATACCACGCGGTAAAGTCAAAAAGGGTGAAGTCTACGATGCCGTTGTGGTGCGTACCAGAAGTGGTGTGCGTCGCAGTGATGGCTCGTTGATCCGGTTTGATGGTAATGCAGCCGTATTGCTGACCCCCAAATTGGAGCCTATCGGTACTCGAATTTTTGGACCGGTTACCCGTGAATTACGTACTCAGCGGTTTATGAAAATTGTCTCGCTGGCGCCGGAAGTGCTGTAGGCGGGAGGAGCAAAAAAATGAAACGCATACATAAAGGTGATGAGGTCATTGTGACCACGGGGCGAAGTAAAGGACGCCGGGGTCACGTACTCCAGGTTCTCGATAGCGAGCGATTGTTAATCGAAAACGCCAATATGGTTAAACGCCATACGAAACCGGATCCCGGGCGTAATAAGCCGGGTGGCATCGTTGAAAAAGAAGGCCCCGTCCACATTTCTAATGTGGCGCTGTTCAACCCGGCGACGGGCAAAGCAGACCGAGTTGGTTTTAAATCGCTGAAAGACGGTAGCAAGGTGCGAATTTTTAAATCCACCGGCGAAGCCGTTGATATTTAGAGATCAGTAATATGGCCAGATTACAAACAATATACAAAGAAATGCTGGTTCCTCAATTGATGGAAAAGCTTGCGCTTGAGAACATCATGGAGGTACCAAAAATCACTAAGGTTACGCTGAATATGGGCGTGGGTGAAGCGGTGACCGACAAGAAAATTATGGCTCGTGCCACCAACGATATGGCAGTGATAGCGGGACAGAAACCGATTGTTATCAATGCGCGCAAGTCAGTGGCAACGTTCAAGATTCGTGATGGCTGGCCCGTGGGTTGCAAAGTCACCTTGCGCCGCGAGCGCATGTATGAATTTGTGGATCGCCTAGTGAATATTTCTATACCGCGGATTCGTGATTTCCGTGGCTTGAGCCGTAAATCATTCGACGGCCAGGGTAATTTCAGTTTCGGAATTAAGGAACAGATCATGTTTCCCGAAATCGATTTTGACAAGATCGACACCATTCGTGGCATGGATATCACCATTACCACGAGCGCAAGAAACGACGAAGAAGGGCTGGCGCTGTTACAGGCGTTTGATTTCCCTTTCAAGGAAAAATAGGCAGGAACCTGGCATGGCAAAAGCATCCATGATTAATCGCGAAAAGCGGCGCACTAAGTTGGTTGGCAAGTATGGTAAAAAGCGTACTGAGCTTAAAGTGATCATTGCAAACCCGGATGTCGAGTTTGAAGAAAAACAGCAGGCGATGTTCGCCCTGCAAAAGTTACCCCGTGACTCCAGTGCCGTGCGCCAGCGAAATCGCTGTGAAATCACCGGTCGTCCACGTGGGGTTTACCGCAAGTTCGGGTTGTCGCGCAATAAGTTGCGTGAAGCCACCATGCGTGGTGACGTGCCGGGGCTGAGAAAAGCCAGCTGGTAACAAAAATTGAGCGGATTATAAGGTCCGGCTCCATGAGAAACTAAGGTATTTAAGCATGAGTATGAGCGATCCGATTGCCGATATGTTGACGCGTATCAGGAATGCCCAGGCAGCCAATAAACCTGTCGTGGGCATGCCAAATTCAAAAGTCAAGGTGGGTATAGCCAAAGTGTTGAAGGATGAAGGCTTCATCACAGACTTTTCTGTGGGCGAGAACAATGGCAAGCCCAAGCTTGAAGTGAAGCTTAAGTATTTTGAGGGGCGTGGTGTGATCGACAGGGTGAAACGCGCTAGTCGACCCGGCCTGCGTCAGTATCGCCGCAAAGATGAATTGCCTCGGGTACTGGACGGCTTGGGTATTGTAATTGTCAGTACTTCGCGCGGCATTATGACCGACGTTGCTGCCCGGGCTATAGGTCACGGCGGCGAAATTTTGTGTTACGTGGCCTAGGGCCTGTTGGACTTGAGGAGACGACCATGTCACGTGTAGCCAGTAATCCTATCAAGCTTCCCGCTGGTGTGGATATTAATATTTCCGGTTCTTTGTTGAAGGTCAAGGGTCCCAAGGGGAGTCTTGATTTGAACCTGCATCACGGTGTATATCTGGACAAATCTGACGGTGAATACGTGATTAAGCCCGATGGCGATAAACACGTTGCTATGGCCGGGACCTTCAGGGCGCTGGTCAATAATATGGTGATTGGTGTAAACCAGGGCTTCCAGAAGAAGTTGCAACTGGTTGGCGTGGGTTACCGTGCACAACTCCAGGGTAGCAAGCTGAATCTTGCGTTGGGTTTTTCTCATCCGGTTGAATTCAATGCGCCGGCAGGCATTACCCTTGAAACACCCTCACAGACAGAAATCATTGTGAGTGGATGTGACAAGCAGCAGGTCGGCCAGGTTGCAGCAGAAATTCGTGCCTATCGGCCACCCGAGCCTTATAAGGGTAAAGGTGTGCGTTATGCCGATGAACGTGTGATCAGAAAGGAAGCCAAGAAGGCCTAGGGTCTGATTGCGCTGGATTGAAAAGGAACGAGTGATGGATAAGAAGACAGCACGTTTGCGCAGAGCGAAGAAAACCCGCTCACACATACGCCGCATGGGAATGCCGTGTTTAACGGTGCACTGTAGTGGCCGTCATATTTATGCACAGGTGATTGCGGCACAAGGTCATGGTGTCATCGCCGCTGCCTCGACAGTGCAAAAAGATTTACGTGCCGGTTTGGACAGCACGGGCAATAAAGAGGCGGCCAGGGCTGTTGGCAAGGTTGTAGCCGAAAGAGCGGTTGCTGCGGGTGTAACTGTGGTGGCTTTCGATCGTTCTGGTTACCGTTATCATGGCCGGATTGCTGAGTTGGCCGATGCAGCACGTAAAAGCGGCTTGAAATTTTAGTTCGTCCCACTAACTGAAGCAGGAAGACAGGTATAAAAATGTCGAGAATGGGCAGAGATAACGGCGACGGTATGCTCGAAAAGCTGGTAGCCGTCAATCGGGTTGCCAAAGTAGTGAAAGGCGGACGCGTGTTCGGCTTCACTGCGTTGAGTGTGGTTGGGGATGGTAACGGCAAGGTAGGGTTTGGCTATGGCAAAGCCAAAGAAGTCCCTGTTGCTATTCAGAAATCGATGGAAAAAGCCCGTCGTGAGATGGTCACCATTTCACTCAAGGGCAGTACCTTATGGCATCCGGTCAAAGCCAGCCACAGCGGTTCAAAAATTTACATGCAACCAGCATCTGAAGGTACCGGGATTATTGCCGGTGGTGCAATGCGCGCTGTATTGGAAACCGTTGGTGTACATAACGTATTGGCAAAAAGTGTCGGTTCCAATACACCGATTAATCTGGTCAGGGCAACGATCAAGGGTCTGGTTGCGATGCATAATCCGGAATCAATTGCCGCCAAGCGTGGCAAACCGGTTGACGAGATTCTGGCTAACCACACCGGCTAGGCACAGAGAGCTGAGCAATGGCTAACAAACAACAAATTAATGTGACCCTGGTCCGATCTCCAATCGGATGCCAGCCAAAACATCGTGAATGTGTTCGCGGCCTTGGCCTCAAACGCATGCACCAGACCGTGACCCTGGAAGATACACCTTCTGTTCGCGGAATGGTTAATAAAGTTTATTACATGGTACGTGTGGAAGAAGTGCAGACATGAAACTGAATACAATCAGCCCGGCCGAGGGTAGCAAAAAGAACCGCAAGCGGGTGGGTCGTGGTATTAGCTCAACTGACGGTAAGACCGCAGGGCGTGGCCATAAAGGCCAGAAATCCCGTTCCGGTGGTTATCATAAAGTCGGGTTTGAGGGTGGTCAGATGCCCCTGCAGCGACGCCTGCCCAAACGTGGTTTTGCGTCTACATCTGCACGATACAATGCTGAAGTGCGCCTGTATCACATTGCTGCCATAGATGCAGAAGTGATTGATATTGAAGTACTAAAAAGCGCTGGGATCGTCAAACATGATGCCAAAAAAGTTAAAGTGATTAACACCGGTGAAGTAGGTCGTGCTGTCACCCTTAAGGGCTTAGCAGTTACCCCCGGTGCACAAGCTGCCATCGAAGCAGCGGGCGGCAAGGTCGAGTAATGGCAAAGACGCCTTCACAAGTGGCGGATACACTCGGCAGCCTAGGCCGATTGACCGAATTACGACAGCGATTGTTGTTCGTGGTTGTGGCCCTGATTATTTATCGTATCGGGACATTTATCCCGGTCCCGGGGGTCAATCCACAGGCATTGATGCAGTTTATGGATTCACAGCAGGGAACCATCATTGATGTGTTCAACCTGTTTACGGGAGGCGCCCTGGAACGGTTCTCACTGTTTGCGCTGGGGGTAATGCCCTATAT
>CAYZLS010000203.1:0-2383 GCA_964479355.1 uncultured Wenzhouxiangellaceae bacterium
ATTGACGTCGGCGTGCCGCAACAACTGTTGCAGTGGATCAGTGGTTTTGTCACCGGGGAAACCGCTTTTTTGTTAATGCTGCTGGTGTTCTTGCTAATACTTGGCGCGATTCTGGATATATTTTCCGCAATTGTCCTGATTGTGCCACTGATACTACCGGTAGCCACCCAGTTTGGAATGCACCCGGTGCACCTTGGTATCGTATTCCTCGCCACCATGCAACTGGGTTATATCACACCCCCGGTCGGGCTTAACCTGTTCATTGCCGGCTACCGATTTGACCGGCCAATCATCAATATTTATTTGTCCACCCTGCCGTTTTTCTTTTTCCTGATGCTGGCGGTCGTGTTGATTGCTTTCTGGCCAGATTTGTCGTTGTGGCTGCTGGATTAGCTGACCTCGCATGGTCATTCAGTTTGACCCTGGCACTTGACTCTGCCCCCTTAATTTTCAATCTCGATATTCAGCACTGTTGTCGCCGTTATCTCATCTTCACCGGAATACGTTTTATCAGTGGCTGAATATCGGCGAGACGCTCCGGGCTCTCTGAATGAGCCTTCAAGAAACTCTCCGATGAACCGGGCACGCTACCCATACACATGCCCTTACGCAATGCTGAGACGGTAGGCTTGCGCGTTGCCAATGCCGCGAGCAGCGCGAGGTAGGTGCGAATCCGCCCTCGAATTTAATAACGGACAACGTTGGCATAAGACCAAAGTCCGGCAAACTCGCGGTAAAATTCATCGAAGGGTAGCTTGGTGGGCATCACTGCGTGGACGATATTGAATAGTTCCCAATCTTCGGTGTTGATGTCGGCTACGGTTGCGTCCCAAAGGTCCGTGCCAGGTAGCGGGGTGAGTATAGAAACCCCGCTGTTGTAGGCACCTGTTTGATCGATCCAGCGCTTCACCTTGTCGAAATCCGCCTTGTCCCAACTTGGGTCGACGATGAAGTTGGGTGTGTAAGCGATACCCATATCCTGCAGAATCTTGATAGCCAGACTATTGTTGGCCGCACTATTGCTTTTGTTGACGGAGTTCAAACCTGCATCGTCGACCTTCTCGAGGCCGAGAAAAATGGTCATATCTGCACATTCTCGCTACAGGCTCACCAGTTCAGGGAACTTGGTGATAATGTCCGTACGAGTCTGCAGCGTCAGGTGTCTGCGAACGCCGGTGGCCTTGATCGCGTGAGCCAGGTCATGCGCGCGCCGCCGATTCATCCAGAAGATGTCGTCTGTCAGGAAGATATTGTTGGCATCAATCTGCGCTAACTCTTTGATTACTCGCTCGGGCGATTTCTCTCGAAACGTGCTCTCGTAAAACTTCCACACCGAACAGAAGTTGCACTTGAATGGGCAGCCGCGGGCGGTTTCCATCAAAGCCAAAGGGCGCCTGAAATTGATGCAATACTCAGGCACGTATTCTTTGATCAGGTAGCGAGCGGGCATGGGCAGTTGGTCGATGTCTAGACGAGCCGGTGCTTGGCCTGTATAAAGAGGTCCTTGTGGCAAGTTCAGCAGCAGTCCTGGCACCTTACTGAGATCGTTACCGCCTTCCCATGCGTCTACCAACGCCGGCATGATCGCTTCACCGTCCCCAATCGCAACCGCATCAAACATCGAACCCTCAAACCACTTGGGATCACGTGACGCGTCATGACCACCCAGCACCAAGAGCGCGCTGGACACACCTGTTTAGCTTGCTTGGCCACGCGTAAGGCGCGGTATCGCTCGGTAGTGAAGTTGCACTGGAGACCGACGATGTCGGGAGAAAGTTCGCGAAGGCGCTTCATGCCTTTTTCCATACCGTCAATGCGCAGATCAATGATCTGGCACTGGTGGTCGTGCTCCTCAAGCCCCCCCGGCAACACATTCGAGACCCAGCGGCTCCACTAAGGTGATCATTTCCAAGCCGATTATACCCCCGATCGGAGCCTTCAGAAACGTTACCTTCATCCAGTCATACCCCCGCCTACCCTCAAGTTACTACCAAATCAGGGTACCACACTCGCTATTACCGAAGCAGGTTGCCAGCGGCAGGGTATGGTGTTCATCAAGCATTTGCCTGATTGCTCTTTCGGATCACCGTTCACCGCCCTATTCGCTCAACAATACACCGTTTTGGCATCAATATGAAAAAAACCAGTCTCCCGTATCAAATTCCCATGATGAGGCGGATGATTTGATCAATAATAGTGCTACATTGACTGCGTACAAAGGAATGGAATGGAACAACACCCCTATAGCGATTTTCTGGGCCCGAAGTACTGGCCAACCTGGCTGGGTATCGGTATCGGCAAGGCCTTGGTATTCCTGCCATTCCGTTTTCAATTGTGGCTGGGACGCGGCCTGGGCAGATTGACTTATCGACTCGCCAAGAAA